>JAAZMN010000092.1 GCA_012798795.1 Bacillota bacterium
GCACCGTTCACACCTACTACCATTATTCCGGCTGGTGAGGAGTGTGCAATTTTCAGCGGATGATAATATAAAGATAAAATGGAACTGATTTCTTCTTTGAGTAACCTCTGTATTTCGCTGCTATTGGTAATTTTTTCTTCTTTTACTCTTTCTCTAATTCTATTTGATAAATCCATTGTAGTATTTACACCTACATCAGCCTGGATCAGTATCTCTTCTAGATCTTCAAAAAGCTCCTCACTAATTGTTCTTCCCTTTAATAACTGTTCTACTTTACCGATAAACTGGGTACGTGTTTTACTAAGACCTTGTTTTAAGTAGGAAAATAAATCTGTTTTATTCTTTTTTCCAATAATCTTTCTAAACATAAATTTAGCTCCTCAATTATTTTTAGTCTACGATAGTTTCACCGAAATCAGCTGCGATACGGCGTTATCTCCCATAGTGACTCCATATAGACGATGGGCAACTTCCATTGTTCCCTGGCGATGTGTGATTATTAAAAGCTGCATTGACTTAGAAATATCTTCCATTTGCTTAGCAAAGCGTTCTAAATTAGTCTCATCCAAAGAAGCATCTATCTCATCCAATACACAAAATGGCGTTGGTTTAATTCTACAAATAGCAAACCATAAGGCAATTGCTGTTAAAGCTCGTTCTCCGCCAGATAACAAAGACAAATGCTGTGGTGTTTTTCCAGGGGGCTGTGCAATAATATTAACTCCGCTTTCTAAAATGTTGTCGGGGTCGGTCAATTCAATGCTGGCGGTGCCACCGCTGAATAGTTTAGCAAACATAATTTGAAACTCACGTTTTAACTCTTTAACTGTACTTAAAAGAAGCTCCGCAGATGTTGTATCAATTTCGTCAATCAATTCATTAAGATTGCGCTTAGCCTCTTCTAAGTCATTAAATTGTGTTTTAAGAAAAAACACTCTATCTTTCACTGTTTCATATTCATGCAGTGCACCTAAGTTTACTATCCCTAAGTTACGAATCTGCTGTTTCAAAGTTTTAGTTTCCCTGTTTAGAATTGTCATTGACCTAGATACTGTTCGTGTCTGGATATCCTCTTTTTTTACATCACGTTCCAGCAAATCTTCTTCTATTCTTCTCACTTCCAACAAAATCCGATCAAGTTCTAACCGGTAGTTATAAGCCTTTTTGTCAATTTTATTCAAGCTCTTTTGCAGCACTTTCATATCACTGCTGATTTGACTAATACTTTCTTGTAACCTAGTTTTAGTCTCTTTACTTTGAGCCAACAGCTTGACTGTGTGAGCCTTCTCTTGTTTAAATATCTCCTGCTGCTCCTGATTACTAATTAATTCGCTTTGCAGTTGGATTCGCTGCTGTTCAATCTGATTGAGCTGAGTCTTATTTTTTTCCAACAATTCTTTATTGGCAATAAGCTGCACATTCATCTCAGAGTGCAGTTCTGTTAATTGATGATTTTTTGAGACAAGACCGGTTAATGTTACCTTCTTTTGTGTCAGCAGCTCATTTTCTTCACTGATTTGTTTTTCCAGTGCTTTAATCACAGTTTCTAATTTATCAATTTGAGCACGATTAAATATTTCCTCATTTTCCAGCTGTAAAATAGTTTCTGCCGATGCTGCCGATTCATCCTGCAATTCATTGATAAGATGTTCATAGTCTAATAACTGCTGCTTCTTGGTCCGAAGTAATTGCTCAATTCTTTTGCTCTCTGTTTTAAGCTTGGTATACTCAGATTCTAATGTTTGTTTTTCATATTTAGCCTGAAGCTCTAATCTACGTACAGCGTCTAGTTGTTGATTAAATCTATCTAAAAGTTCAGTTACTTCTTTTTTCTCAGCGGTAATTTCTTTAATTGCCTGCTCTAAATCAATCCGCTGTTTTTCCAACTTAGATATTTCATTCTTACGAGCAAGAAAACCAGAAGATTTACTACTGAAACTTCCACCAGTAAGTGACCCGTTGGGCATCACAATTTCTCCGGCAAGTGTAACAATTCGATTAAAACTGGGTATTTTACGCTGCAGTATTATTGCAGTATCCAAATCTTCTGCAACAGCAATTCTCCCGAGCAGTGCACTGATTGCCGGCAAATATTTATTATCAAACTGTAGAAGATCAACTGCAGGTCCAAGGCACTTTTCTATTTTCCAATATTTTTGGAAATTATTTGGGAACGAACTGCCTTTAATTGAATTTAGCGGTAAAAATGTACCACGGCCTGCTCGATTCTTTTTTAACCATTCAATTGCTAGTTTAGCTTCTTTATTACTTGGAGTAATCATATACTGCAATCCACTGCCCAATGCTGCTTCTATAGCCAGCTCTAAGCCTTCGGGAACCGTAATTACATCAGCTATGGTCCCTAAAATTTCAACACCGGGAATTGATTCCTGCATTAGTTTGCGAACACTATAATTGTATCCGTCGTAATTTTCTTCCAGATCTTGAAGAGCTTTCAGTCTTGAGTTTTGCTGCCGATACTGTTCAATAGTTTGTTTTTCCTGTTCCTCTAACTCATTTACCTGATGATCTACGCCAGTATATTTTGCAGTTAGTTCTTTCAGTCGGGTTTCATATTCTGATTGCTGTCTGTCTAAATTTATAATCTTTTTCTTCTGTAAATCAATAGCTGTATGTATCTGTTTCAGCTCTGTGTTCAGCTGGTTATGTTCTGTTTCAGCATATTTAACTTGCTGTACTAGGACAGATTTCTGTTGTTGGTAATTACGGTTGAAATTACGAGCATCTGCAAGTTTACGTACAAATTCAATAAATTCATTTTTCTTAGCTTCAAGTTTCTGCCGTTGTTCTTGAAAAGAAAGACGCAAATTGGTTAATTCCCGCTCACAATCTGTCAGTTCTGCTTGGGCATGTTCGCATTGGGTTTGATGTTCGTTTAGTTCCTCTTTTATAGAAGCCAAATGTGCAGTAAGCTCTTCATCCCGTTTATGATAACTATTAGCTTGCTTGGTCTTTTCTTCTTGCTGTACTCGACTATAGCTTAGTCTTTCCTCAATTACGCCGATGGCTTGCATTTTATGATTAATTTCTTCATTTAAAGCAATTATTTCATTTTGTTGGTCTTCAATTTTTTGATCAATACTGGCAAGCTGAGTCTGGTCATTATTGATGTTCTCTTCATAGAGGCTGTATTTATCAAGCAGTTGACTACCTTCAAGGTTACATTGTTCGATTATTTCTTCTAAGTGTTTCTTCTTATCTGCTAACTTATTTATCTTTATGGACATTAAATCCAATTCTGCAGACTCAAGTCTTCCTGCTAAATCTTGATAAAGACGGGCTTTTTTTGCTTCAGCTTCCAATGGGATTAATTGCTGATTAAGTTCATTAAGTATATCGGAAATCCTAACAAGATCATATTCGGTTTGAGTCATCTTTTTTTGAGCTTGTTCTTTACGCTGACGGTATTTGACAATTCCTGCCGCTTCTTCCAAAATAAGACGCCGTTCATAAGGATTGGCATTTAAAATAGCATCAATCTGTCCTTGTCCCACAATTGCATACCCTTCTTTTCCTAACCCGGTATCAGTAAATAAATCTTGAATATCTCTTAGTCGGCAGGGATTACGATTAATTAAAAACTCACTGTCGCCAGAGCGATATACCCGTCTGACAACAGTTATTTCGTTATACTCAATTGGAAAAAAGCCATCAGTATTATCCAAAGTTAATTGGACTTCGGCCATGCCTAAAGGACGCTTTCCACCGCTGCCAGAAAAAATTACATCTTCTAGCTTCGAGCCTCGCAAACTTTTTATACTCTGTTCACCTAATACCCATTTAATGGCATCAGAAATATTACTTTTGCCACTGCCGTTCGGTCCGACAATTGCAGTTATACCATGACCAAATTCTAATGACACTCTGTTGGCAAAAGATTTAAAACCTACAATTTCAAGTCGTTTTAAGCGCATATATTTCCTCCAGATTATGGATTAATCACTACAGTTATTGTAACATAAATTATCTGCCCGTGGAAACAAAACGGAAGATTTATCCTCCTATTGTGCTATTCTTAAATTAATCTAGCGTTAGCAGTTGAACCTTGCCGGTTTTCTTGTTAAGATTGAGTTGAGGCA
>JAAZMN010000093.1 GCA_012798795.1 Bacillota bacterium
ACGTTGATGGTCGACAAGCTTATAATTCTGACGCCAAGGGTCTATCGCTAGGGCTTGCTCAATGGAATGACCGCGGAAAAGTAGATATTTCAGCAAAGGTATGGAGGCATACAGGCGAAAAATGGTCTAGACAATCAGAAGAACTGCCGCTTCACCGTGTGTTGGATTTGGCTATTCTTATTTGTCGAGCTAAGCAGCATTTTGCGGAAGCTTACCGCTATGAACATTTGTTTGATCCAGAAAATCCTGTTATTGACCGCGTTGGACTGCAGGGTGATGCAATGACAGTTGCTGTATGTACAGATAATGACATAATCAGCGAAGATATTAAACTCTTCAACCAAGCACTCAGTAACGATGACGAATTAATTGGCGAACGACTGCGAACACTAGCAAGAATACTAAAAGAAATGGGTTATTAACATGAACTGCAAAAGGACTGGAGAGAACAGGGCGAGAACAACTTTATAATTAAGGTGCTGGATAACTTAGACTATAAAAAAGATGAATTAAAAACCGACTACACCGATGATCTAACCGAATTATGCACCATTTGGAAAGAAAAGTTGTCAAAAGAAGGTATTACATTATATTAAAAAAGATCTCACCTTATGAGTAATCTATACTCATCCCATAACGGGCGGTGAGATCTAATTCTTCTATTTCAGATTCAAACCCTATTCTACAGAATCTACTTGGAAGTGATTGACAATTTCAGCCAATTTAGCTGAAAGATTCTTTAGCTGCTCGCTTGTATTTGCCATTTCTTCTAAAGAAGCACTTTGCTCTTCGGTGGCACTGGCAATATTTTGAGAACCGGCACTCATTTCGTTAGTTGATATGGCTATCGCTTGAATGTGTTCTAATAATTCTTGCATTAAGCTTTCCATTTCTTCAATACTATTTTGGGCAATATTCAATTGATTTGTGCCATCATGCAGCTGCGTTACACCGTCATCAGATCTTTTTACAGCTAAACTTGTATCCTCTTGAATAGCATTGACTAATTCAGCAATTTCCACTGTGGCAGTACCTGTTTCTTCAGCTAATTTTCTTACTTCATCGGCAACAACCGCAAAACCCCTGCCGTGTTCACCAGCGCGAGCAGCTTCGATGGCAGCATTCAAAGCAAGTAAGTTTGTCTGCTCTGATATGTCATTGATCACATCAACAATTCTGCTAATTTCTGCAGAACGAATTCCCAGCTGATCAACAGTTTCAGTTAATTCAAGTACTACTTGTTCTGTGTGAGTCATTTGTGCAACAGTCTTACCTAAAAAGTCAATACTAGATTCTGCTTTATCAGAAACATCCTTGGCAAAGCTGACCATCTCATTAGCTTTTTCACTAATATGATCGGTATTATTGGCAAATTGATTAGTCGTACTAGCAACTTCTTCAATGGAAGCACTTACTTCATCAGATGAAGCAGATAATTCTTCTGAATAAGCTTCTATTTCATTTGTAGTGCTGATAATTGTACCGATAATTCTTACTAATTCATCTTTCATTTTGCTTAATGATAAACCAAGCTTTCCTAGTTCATCGCCACCTATAATCAAGTCCTTAACAGTCAGATTACCATCGGCAATATGACTGCTGAAGTTGACCATTTTTTCTAATGGCTTAGCAATTAAAGCGACAATAATGGCAGCTAAGACAAATGCCACAATTGCAGAAATAATTAGTGCGGTTAAATTAATTCTCTGAGTTTGCTTCATATGATTTACAGTAATCGCTACAGACTGATCTCGCTCTTCTTCAATTAGATCCATTAAGTTTTGAGCATTATCAGTAATTTGATTAAGAAGATCATTTAATTGATTATAGTCATTCATACTAATATGATCACCGTAATCCACGGCAGTTGTCATTTGACTAACAATACTATCATATTGAGTAATTAAATTAGTTATTTGACGTAAGTACATCTCTTGTTCTTCATAGCCAGCGGATTCGTAAATAGTCTCTCCGAGATTAGCAATAATATCGTTAGCAATTCGAGTACACTCTGTAGAGCTTAAAACATACTGTGAATCCTCTGTAATAACAAAGTCCCGTACCGATATTCCTTTATCAAGCATCAGGGAAGTTAAATCTTTAATCTTATCTACTAGCTCTACATGATCCACTTGCTCAGCCAGCAAAGTATTTACCCTTTTTAGCGATACAGTTGTATAAATTGAGCTAATCACAAAAATTAAAATAAGTAATGAGAACGCTAATCTAATTTTACTGCGCACACTAACATTTCTGATACTAATGTTACTAATTTTAGATCTCAGCCTATTCTTCATTAATTGCTGCCCCCATCTCATTCTTTAATAATAAATTATATAGTAAAATTTTCCCATTAATATACAAAAAAGTCAAGCTATATACTTTGGCCAGTCTTCTTATGAACCCTAGTAATAGCAATCTCTTGATAATAATGATATAATTATTTCCAAGCTGTTTTGACTAAGTTATTTAGGGAGTTAGCAAATGGAAATAAATATGATTTTATCAAACAACAAAGACTTTAAATATGGGTTAAAGCGGGGAATGCCTATAGCATTTGGGTATATTCCGGTAGCCATTACTTTTGGGCTGATGGCTGTTTCCGGAGGGCTTTCACCATGGTTAGCTGTTTTTATTTCTTTATCCAATCTGACAAGTGCTGGACAGTTTGCAGGTACCAATTTGATTATACAAGGTGCGGGGTACTTAGAAATTACTATGACTACCTTAATCATTAACATCCGTTATATGTTAATGTCGCTTTCGTTATCCCAAAAAATTGATCCGGAGATCTCCTTGAAACAGAGATTAATCTTCGGATTTGGTATTACAGATGAAACGTTTTCAGTAGCTTCTGTTGAAAAAGGAAGGCTTTCTTATTCATATATGATCGGCCTGATTATCGGACCAATCATTGGTTGGACACTGGGTACAGCCATAGGTGCTACTATTAGTTCTGCTCTACCCCCTGCTTTAGGAAATGCCATGGGAATTGCTTTATACGCCATGTTTATTGCTATTATCATTCCACCTGCGAAAAAATCAAAACCCATTTTCATTATTATCATTATATCTATACTAATTACCATACTCCTGAAATATATCTCTATATTCGGATTCATATCAAGTGGATTTAGGGTAATTATTGCTACTGTTATAGCAGCTGCAATCGGAGCAGCTATCTGGCCAATCAATCCCGAAAATGATTGTTAAAGGAGAATTTTCATGCCGAATCCAATAATTGCAGTAATTTTAATGGCGGCGGCTGCGTACATACCAAGGGTAGTACCGCTGATAACTGTCACCAAAGAAATCGACAATATCTATATCAAATCCTTTTTAAAATATGTTCCCTTTGCCGTACTGGGTTCACTAACTTTTCCAGATATTTTTTATTCCACCGGCGAATTTATAACAGCCCTGTGTGGAACTGCTATAGCATTGTTTTTGGCATACAAAGAAAAAAGCTTAGTAGTCGTAGCCTTAGCAGCTATATTAACTGTGTATATTACATCTTTTTTAATCTAATTAATTTTTAACTCACATATCACTGAGCCTGGTCTTCATACATCTCTTTATATTTTCCACCGGCACTAGTCAGCTCATCATGGGTTCCCATAGCCGTAATTTTCCCTTGATAAACGGCAGACAATTTCCTCCATAATGCTGAACATTAGTCCAATTGATGCAAATACAACAGCAAAACTACCAATAGTTATTTCATTTTGCAGTAATGCCTTAAGAGCTTTCAGATACAAATCTTTAAAAAAACATAAAACACCTAATATTCTGGTTTCCTTAAAATATTTTTGGTCACAAATACACTTTTTATAGTATTGATACTCCCTGCGAATAGGAGCAGCTTCATCTTCCAATTTTGCATAGACAGCTATTCTAATTAGTTGGGTAAGTGTCACTGGAATGAAGATAAATACTAAATATAAAAGAATTTACTTAAAAATCAGACGTGTTTGTTCATACCAATGTTTATACCAAAGAAAATAATATGACAAAATTTAACATTTCATTTTCATAGAATCAACTCAAATTTTAACCTCTCTTAATTGACCCTAAACCCATTTAGTGATATACTTTACTGCAATAGGCTTTTTTTGATGCCTGGTTTTTATAGCAGCTTTTAGCAGCGCAAACTGCAGGCTCAAAACTGGTTATTTGGGGGGATTAATCTATGAGTA
>JAAZMN010000094.1 GCA_012798795.1 Bacillota bacterium
AAAAAGCATGAGGGTTTTAAATTTTTTTCCCCATGGTGCGGTGGGGAATACCTGCATCGTCAAAAATATCGCCTTCAACTTTAAACCCGGCTTTTTCGTAAAATGGAATCGCTTGGAGCTGAGCACCGAGGCAAACTTCTCTTAGTCCAAGCTCTTTACAGTAATCTACTATTGTATTTATCAATGTCATTCCAATTCCCAAGCCGCGATACTGCTTTAATACTGCAAGACGGCCGATTTTGCCCTTATCATCTATAATGATTACTCGACCGGTACCGATAATCTGATTTTGATAAAATGCACCAAAATGAACAGCTGTACTGTCATAAGAGTCTCGCTCTTCTTCAACAGGTACTTTTTGTTCATCAACAAACACTTTAAAACGGATGGCTAATGCTTGCTCAAACTCATGCTCATATAGTTTACGACAGATTATTTTCATTCTACAGATTCCCTTTCTATTTGCTCAGCATGTTAAATCCTATAATGTTTAAATTACAGTTTTTCTCGCCGTAATCCTGCTTGCAATTGCAGACTAATTTGATAAACTGAAACTGAGGTGGTTGCTAATATGACTAAAGTTATAGTTGAAAGTTTCAATTTAGACCATACAAAAGTAAAAGCGCCCTATGTACGTAACTGTGCTCGTATCACTACTCCTAAAGGAGATTTAGTGTTAAAATTTGACTTAAGATTTACTCAGCCAAATAAAGACATTATGCCTACAGGTGTTGTGCATGCACTTGAACATCTGCTGGCTGGTTTTATTCGAGAAGAAGTCAGTGATGTTGTTGATTTGTCACCAATGGGGTGCCGTACTGGCTTTTATTTGACAATAATAGGGGAAGCAGACGCAAAGGACATAGGTAAAGTTCTGATTTTAAGTTTGCGGAAGGTGCTGAATGCCGAGGAAATACCGGCTGCAAATGCAGTTCAATGCGGTAATTATCAGGATATGTGTTT
Organism: Bacillota bacterium; assembly: GCA_012798795.1. Lineage (GTDB taxonomy): Bacteria > Bacillota > Limnochordia > Darwinibacteriales > DTU012 > JAAZMN01. The sequence continues at coordinate 964 of JAAZMN010000094.1, forward strand.
AGCTGGTGCTAAAGAATATGCCAAGAAGGTATTAAAGGGCTTAGAATGCAGCTGAGGTATTTACCGGCTTAGAGCTGGCAAATACCTTCGTTATTAATCTGGGTAATTATTACCCTGCTGTTAATGCCATGATCCAAAAAAGCAGCCTGCATCTTACTGCTTATTTGTTTAATATTATTATGAGCAAATCCTACTATTGTTGGTCCTGCACCGCTTAATGCCGCGCCTAGTCCGCCATATAGAGTGCAGGCTGAGATTACATCATCAAAGCCGGGTACCAGTGACTTACGATAATCTTGATGGAGCTTATCCTCACAGCCGAAACGCAAGTTTGTATAATCTCCGGAGGAAAAGCAGTTAATTAATAAGGCTAGGCGGCTGAGATTATCTACAGCATCTTGAAATGGTACTTGGTTGGGTAAAACCGAACGGGCTTTATTAGTATTTAAGGAATAATCAGGAATAACTACGATAACCTGCGGTGGATTGTTCGGCTTTATCTGGCTGTAGATTATCTTTTGTTTATCTTTGCCGGCAATAACCAATCCGCCTAATAATGCCGGTGCTGCGTTGTCTGGATGGCCTTCCATATCAGCGGCTAATGCAAGCAGCTGATTAGTTTTTAAAGGCTGATTCAGCAGCAGATTGGCTGCTGTTAATCCTCCTACGATTGCTGCGGCACTGCTGCCTAAACCGGAAGCTAACGGAATTTCATTTACTTGTTTAATCTTCAGCGGAATCATTGTTCTACCTACTTCAGTAAAAACACGGGATATTGCTTGATATGATAAGTTGCTTTCATTGGCTGCTAATCGCTTTTCACCTTCACCTTGAATTTCGATGGATAGCTGCTCAGTATCGGTATCAATTTCTATATAGTTAAAAATATTTAAAGCCAGACCTAAAGTATCAAATCCGGGCCCTAAATTAGCAGTTGTAGCAGGTATTCTAACTTTAATTCTCATAAATATTTATCCTCCTACTCGCCAATTACTTTCATTACTGCTTTAATATCCGCTGGAATTACTTTTGGCTCTTCTCCTACTTTAATGGCGGTGTCAGGATCCTTAAGCCCGTTACCGGTTAAAACACAGACTACTTTTGAATCGGGTTTAAAATAATCAGTTTTGGCCAGTTTAATCACTCCGGCGACAGAAGCGGCTGATGCTGGTTCGGCAAAGATTCCTTCTTCACTTGCCAAAAGTTTATAAGCGTCAAGAATTTCTTCATCTGATACAGAATCAATTAAGCCGCCGCTTTGGTCACGGGCATTTTCGGCTTTTTTCCAACTGGCTGGATTGCCAATGCGAATAGCAGTGGCTATAGTCTCCGGATAAGTGACTACTTGACCCATTACAATCGGAGCTGCTCCGGCTGCTTGAAAACCGCACATGATTGGCAGTTTGTCAATTAATTTTTTCCGAAAATATTCATTAAATCCCTTCCAGTAGGCCGTAATATTACCAGCATTACCTACAGGAATGCAAAGATAATCAGGAGGCGAACCTAGCTGTTCACAGATTTCAAAAGCAGCTGTTTTTTGCCCTTCAATACGATATGGGTTAATAGAATTAACTAGAGTGATCGGGCAGCTTTCGGCAATTTCCTTTACCAACTCTAAGGCATGATCAAAATTGCCCTTAACTGCTAAAACTTCAGCCCCGTAAGTGATTGCTTGGGCTAATTTTCCCAGGGCAATTGCATTTTCCGGAATCAGTACTAAGCATTTGATTTTTGCTTTAGCCGCATAAGCTGCTGCTGAAGCTGAAGTGTTTCCGGTGGAAGCACATACCACAGCTTGAGAGCCCTGCTCAACCGCTTTACTGACGGCCATAGTCATACCGCGATCCTTAAAAGAACCCGTCGGGTTTTGACCTTCAAATTTTAAATAAAGATCAATTTTTAGGTTGAGCTTATCTTTTAAATTATCTGCTTTAACAAGCAGTGTATTGCCTTCATTTAAGGTAATAATCGGTGTATTTTCATTTACGGGCAGAAAATCCCGGTAACGATTAATTAAGCCCTGCCACATTTATAATTAACTCCTTTCCAGTACCCGAATGATATTACTGATGTTTCTAATGCTGGTCAGTTTTTTTATGTTTTCCAAGGCACGATAAAATTTTTCTTCGCGCACATCATGTGTGACTAAAACAATTTCGGCAACCCCTAATTCCCGCTGATTTTGGATAATAAGGTCAAGGCTGACATCTTCGCTGCCAAATTCAGTGGCGACACTGCCGAACACACCGCTTTGATCTGCTGCCTTAAGTCTAAGATAAAATTTTGATGTCTGTTCTTGCATAGGAATAACTGGTTTTGCAGTATAAGTTGTTTCAATGCTCCCATTTCTTACTTCATGATTAATACTGCGGACTACTTCTATTATATCGGCTACTACTGCACTGGCTGTAGGCATTGAACCCGCTCC
>JAAZMN010000095.1 GCA_012798795.1 Bacillota bacterium
CGGCAGGTAAGACAAAAAGGTATTCCAGTTTATGATCGACATCAAGTCATTGGGATTTTAACTGACGAAAATCAGCAGCAAGCTATCGGGTTAATTGCTCTAGCACTTGATGCGGATCCGAATCAGACTAATCCTTATGTACTTTTTAACGCTGCTAATATTATTTTTGCCACCGGTGGCCCGGCGGGAATGTATAAAACTTCTGTGTATCCGCCTAGTCAAACCGGCTCAACCGGAATTGCTTTTGAAGCAGGGGTACAGGGTAAGAATTTGATAGAAAGCCAATATGGAATTGCTTCCGTAAAATTTCGCTGGAATCTTTCTGGTACATATCAGCAGGTATTGCCTAAATATGTATCCACAGAGGCGGACGGCAGTGATGCTAGAGAATTCCTTCAGGATCATTTTGACTCTCCTGGACAAATGCTAGATGCTGTTTTCTTAAAGGGCTATCAATGGCCGTTTGATCCGCGAAAAATTGAGAATTGTGGTTCTTCTTTAATCGACATTTTAGTTTACTATGAAACAGTAATTAAGGGTCGGCGGGTATTTTTGGATTTTCGTGAAAACACTGCATGGGGAGGAAAAGATGGCCAGCTTGATTTTTCTCTACTAGGTGAGGAAGCTTATACCTACTTAAAGAATTCCAATGCATTATTCGGAACACCCATTGAAAGGTTAGCGCACATGAATCAACCTGCTGTTGATTTGTATATGAATAATGGTATTGATTTAAACAAAGAAATGCTGGAGATTGCAGTCTGTGCTCAACATAATAATGGTGGATTGGACGGAAATATTTGGTGGGAAAGTAATTTGAAACACTTTTTCCCTGTAGGCGAAGTAAATGGCACTCATGGTGTTTACAGACCAGGTGGAAGTGCTTTGAATTCAGGACAAGTCGGAAGTATCAGAGCTGCTCAATATATTGCTAAAAATTACCGTCAAAACCCTTTACCCGAGGAATTGTTTCTAGAAAAAGCTGCAGCCCAAATTGAAAGTAAAATTAACTTAGGCAGGGGCTTTTTAGCTAAGCTGGGTAAAACAAGTAATGTACTAGATATTAGAGAACAAATTGGAGAACGCATGAGCAGATGTGGTGCCCATATTCGTTGCTATGAACAGGCAAAAAAAGGTGCAGAGGATGCTTTAAACCAACTAAATACCATAGTAGATCAGACGAAAATATCATCTCCGCGAGAACTTGGACTGTGTTTTCAAAATTATGATCTATTACTATGTCAATTTGTCTATCTTTCTGCAATTAAAGACTATATTCAACAAGGGGGTAAAAGCCGCGGTTCTTATCTTGTATATGACTCAGAGGGGCAGCTTCCGTTAGAACATTTACCTGAACAATTTAGATTTTCATTGGCATTAGGTAAAGACTTTCAGGATAAAATCCAACGGGTGTATTTTAATAAGAATCGATGCGTGTTCACTTGGGATCCAGTCAAACCTATTCCTAAACAAGATGATTGGTTCGAGGCGGTTTGGAATGATTATTTACAGGATAAAATTATTAAATAAACACAGAAAAAGGAATGATTTAGATTTGCTAGAATTACTATGATGAGGGTAAGGAAGGGGTTGATTTCATATTGGCGAAATCTAATGTCAGTATTATTATTGTAACGGGTTTGTCCGGAGCTGGTAAAACTCAGGCGATGAAGGCACTAGAGGACTTAGATTATTTTTGTATCGATAATCTTCCTCCTTCTTTATTACCAAAATTAGTAGAAATTCATGAAAAAAAATGAGGAACAGCGGGATTTTGCTGTGGCCATGGATGTGCGCGGTAAAGAGTATTTTTCTGACTTGTCGGATGCTATTTCCTGGTTAGACAAAAAAGATTATCCTTATAAAATAGTATTTTTGGAATGTGAGGATACAGTATTAGTTCGCCGTTTTAGTGAGACACGGCGGCGGCATCCCTTAGCAGACCAAGGCAGTATTTATGATAGTATTGCTTATGAACGAAGGCTGTTGGCACATATTCGCGAACTTGCACATTTAATCGTAGATACTTCTTTGCTGAAACCAGCTGAATTAAAAGTCCATTTAAATACAGTGTTGACAGGTGATTCAGATGCCCAACATTTACTGAGTATTGATATAATGTCATTCGGATACAAATACGGTGTTCCTAATGATGCAGACATTATTTTTGACGTGAGGTTTTTACCAAATCCCTTTTACATTGATGAATTGAGAGAGTATACCGGGCTGGATCAAAAGGTAGCCGAATATGTTTTAAATTGGCAGCAGACCAAAGACTTTTTAAATAAATTTTATGATTTGATTGTCGGGTTGCTGCCGGCATATAGCGCTGAGGGAAAAGCTCGTTTGACAATCGGAATTGGATGTACGGGTGGGCAGCATCGTTCGGTAGCTATCAGCTGTAATTTAGGGCAGAGATTGTCTGACGATGGATTTAAAAATCAGGTCAGACATAGAGACTTACAAGCAGCATTATAAAAGAATGTGTGTATTTTCAATCTTTTGCTTGTATTTTGGTAAGTTCTATGGTAAACTAGTAATGCGTTAAAAGGTAGAGAAGTAGTAAACATAGTTATGGCCTCAAAGAAGGCTTCGGACAATGATTTAAGCTTCATCTTTTAATGAGAATATTTTAAGGAGGCCATATAGATTTATGGTAGGAAAAGTAAAATGGTTTAATGCTGAAAAAGGTTACGGTTTTATTGAACAAGAGGATGGAAATGATGTATTTGTTCATTTCACAGCTATTCAAGGTGATGGTTTTAGAACTTTGGAAGAAGGCCAAGAGGTTGAATTTGATGTTGTTGAAGGAGAGCGGGGTGCACAAGCCGCTAACGTTGTGCTTCTATAAGATTTATCTATAAGATATATACTAATAGAATAACTTACCCAGTTGAAGAGATTCGACTGGGTTTTTGTATGGTTGTTTTCCAATAGATTAATATTTTGTTAGATTTTCTTTTGATGCAGGAATCTAGGTTATAACAGCTAGAATAACAATAAAGGCGATAATATATGATATTATTAAATTACTGCCAGTCGGCAATACTATTTGAGAAATGTGTAAACTGATACTAACTAATTAAAACGATAATAGGAATGCCGAGCTGTCTGCTTCGGAAAGGAAGTCCGTTATGAGGGCGTATAAGGAATTTAGTGCATGGTTAAATAATGAAAACATCGATGAGGATATAAAACGGGAATTAAGAGAACTACAAGGAAAAGATCAAGAGATATACGATCGTTTTTCTAAACAGCTGGAGTTTGGAACAGGTGGCCTGCGCGGAATTGTTGGGGCAGGAACCAATCGGATGAATATTTACACTGTTAGGTTGGCAACACAGGCTTTTGCTGAGTTCCTAATTAATCAAGGCAGTATAGATCAGGGTGTGACTATTGGCTGTGATCCTCGCAATATGTCTGTTGAATTTGTACAGGAGGCAGCTGCGGTACTAATTGGAAATAATATACCGGTATACATATTTAAGCAAGTAGTACCTACCCCGTTTCTGTCATTTGCGGTACGATTCTACAGAGCGGATGGGGGAATAATGATTACAGCAAGTCACAATTCTAAAGAATATAACGGCTATAAAGCATATAACAAAGACGGTGTTCAGTTGTTGCCAAAAGAAGCTAATGAAGTAAGCCGTATTATGAAGCATCTGACTCTCAATGATGTTAAGGTGGCGTTAGATGCTGAAAACAGCCCTCTGTGGAATTGGATTGGTGATGATTTTTATGAAGTCTATTTTCACAAACTCGCCCAATTAGCACCACAAAGGGCCGATCAGGATTTATCAATTAAGATTCTATATACAGCACTACATGGAACAGGAGCAAAATTTGTGCCCCGTGCTCTACAAAATGCTGGTTTTACCAGCGTAGATTGTGTTAAAGAACAATGTGTTATTGACGGCAGTTTTCCCACTTTAGAATTACCTAATCCAGAAGAACCCGAGGCCTTCACTCTGGCGTTTAATTATGGTGCCGACGGTGAATATGATTTAATCTTAGCCACTGATCCCGATGGTGACCGGGTCGGCATTGCGGTTTTTGCTAATGAACGTTTTGTGTTATTAACTGGAAATCACGTCGGTGTACTTCTGGCTGATTATCTGCTCCAGCAGCTTCCGTTAAATCAGTATCACAACAAAGTAATAGTAAAAACAATTGTTTCTACCGATATGGTTAAAGCAGTGGCCAAAAAATACGGTGTGGAAATAATGGAGACATTAACCGGTTTTAAGTATATCGGTGCTAAAATTAGCGAAATAGAAGAGCAGGGAAAGGAGTTTCTATTTGGTTTCGAGGAAAGCTGTGGTTATTTAGCGGGCACTTTTGTGCGCGATAAGGATGCCATTATGACCAGTTTGTTAATTGCTCAAATGGCGGCCTATTACAAAAAACAAGGTTTAACATTAGTAGAGCGTCTGTTAGAGTTAATGGAAGAACACGGTCATCATTTAGATAGATTGCAATCATATTACTTTGAAAACTTGATTGAGGCAGAAAGAGCCGAAGCGTTTATTCAGCAATTACGTAATAAGCCGCTGAATAATATTGGCGGACTGCAGATTAAATACTTTAAAGACTATCAAACTGGAATTCTTGTTGATCTAGATAAAAGAGCTCAATCAAGTTTTGACTTTCCGCGGGAAAATGTTTTACAGTGGGAGACTACTGCAGGAGATCTTATTACTCTGCGTCCATCGGGTACGGAACCGAAAATGAAGCTTTATATTTCCATTGTCGCAGACCAATTTGAAGGTGCTGAAGAAAAACTAGCAGTGTTAGAAAAAGCTTGTGATCAAATCATAAATGACGGTTTAAAGCAGATGAATGTCTAGAGGTGATTTTGTGAAATGGAAACTGTACAAAGAAATATTTATATCATGGTTTAAAATCGGACTGTTTACTTTTGGCGGCGGGTATGCAATGCTGCCGTTAATTGAAAAGGAAGTGATTGACCGAAAAGGTTGGGCTACAAGAGAAGAGATTATGGATATTTTTGCACTATCTCAGTCGATACCAGGAGCAATAGCTATTAATACATCTATCTTCTTAGGCCAACGGCTAGCAGGAATAGGCGGTGCAGTAGTGGCTGCACTGGGAGTGGTTATCCCTTCAGTAATTGTGATTCTGCTGATTGCCGTTTATTTTATGTCATTTCAGAATAACTCAACTGTTATGGCAGTCTTTGCGGGGATTAGAGCTGCAATTGTTGGATTAGTCTCAGCGGCTGCAGTTAGAATAACATCAGCAAGCTGCGGGGATCATATTGCAGTTGTTTTCGTCATTATTTCCGTACTTGTTAATCAATTTACGCAGATTCACGCTGCTTGGATTATTGCTTTTGGGGCAATTGCAGGTATATTTATTTATTATATTATGCCCAAGAGAATGAACTTTAAAGGTGTTGGAGAGGATGCCGAGTGATTTATTTAAAGCTGCTGCTGATATTTTTTAAGATTGGTTTTTTTACTGTAGGCGGTGGTTATGCAATGTTGCCTCTAATGCAGTATGAAATTGAGATGCATAACTGGATCACTAACCAAGAATTTGTTGATATTATTGCAATTGCAGAAATGACCCCGGGACCAATATCGATAAATGCAGCTACATTTATTGGTTACCGAGTCTGCGGGCCATTAGGGTCATTAACTGCAACGGTAGGGATTATATTGCCGTCTTTATTGATTATACTGATCTTATCAAGAGTTTTAGAGCGTTATCGTAATCACCCTATTATGAAAAGCATTTTCGCAGGTGTGCGGCCTGTGGTTGCCGGTTTGATTATATCTGCTGCATGGTTTATTGCTGTCAGTGTACTCGTACCCATTGAAAGCACCGGTAGTATTTTTTCTTCTATTGATAAAATTAGCTTAGTTTTAGCTGTTTTAGTGTTCTTGGCGGTATACTTTTTTAAGGTGGATCCGATTAAAGTGATTATTGCATCCGGAGTAATTGGTTATATTATTTTTAAATAATTTAACATATATATGGTTGCTTAATTATGCTATTAGTAGTATGCTAAACATATAATGTGACTAGTAAGTCATAAAATTAGAAACCCACAGGACAGGTATTTTTATTTTGAATCCAATGTGACCCACCAGTCATATTAAATGGAGGATGGTATTGTGCCGAAAGAAACTTTCTTAAATCTGCCGCAGGCAAAAAGAGAAAAAATAATCAATGCTGCCATTGCCGAGTTTGCTGATTCGCCTTATGAGCGAGCTTCACTAAGCCGAATCGTGGCTGATGCGGGAATTGCGAAAGGAAGTATGTATCAATATTTTGAGAATAAGCGTGAGTTGTATTTATACATAATGGATTTGGTTTATCAAAAGAAAAAGAGTTTTTTGCAGGATGTGTTTATTGACAGCAGTGACTTTTTTGCTGTACTAAAAAAATATTATAAGAAATCGTATCTTTTTGCAGTGGAATACCCGCTGTATCACAAAATAATTAATTATTATTGGGAGTATTACCACGAGGAATTTGAACAAGAGATTAAGGAGAGTAAAGATTTAAGAGAAGCTGATTTTATCCGGATGCTCAATGATGCAGTTAAGTCCGGCCAAGTAAATAAAAAAGCATCCCCAAAAGTGGCATTTTTTGTTTATCACTCGGTTGGGAAAGAATTAATTGACAATTTTCTTCATTTACCTACAGATGATACCGGAAAACACTTACAATTTATTGAAGCTGTATTGGATATTTTGGCTGAAGGCCTGCAAGTACGAAAGGAGTAGATGGCAGTGAGAAAAAATGTAAAATTCGCAGCAGTAATAGCAGCAGTTTTAGGAGTGTTAGTAGGTTTATCAATTTTTAATCATAGCATTTCTACTAATGAAAGAGAAATAAGTATTGCAGTTCCTACGGATCCTGACAGTTTTGATCCCACGTACTCTGTGGCGGCAGCTACTGCAGAAATTGCCTTTAATATCTATGAAGGATTAGTAAAAAGCACTCCCGATGGCCAAGTGGTAGGAGCTTTGGCGAGCCATTGGGAGATCGATAGTAGTTTAACCAAATATACTTTTTTTCTTAGGGAAGCTTACTTTCATAATGGAAAATTAGTTACTCCTGATGATGTAGTGAATTCTATTAATCGTGCACGCGATCCAAAAATCAGCCAAAGAGCCAGCCGCTATCAAGCAATAAAAGACGTTTATGCAGATGAGGATCGAATTATAATCGTATTGAAAGAACCGTATGCTCCGCTGCTCTACGAGCTTACAGAGTTATCCGCGGTTATTTACCCGAAAGATGCAGACGGATTAGCTAACAAGCCAATTGGAACAGGACCTTATAAATTTGTAGAATGGCGGCCTAATCAATACATTAAGCTCACCCGCTATGCTGAACACTGGTCAAAGCAATCACCTTACTATAAAGATGTTTATTTTAGAATTATGCCTGATACAAATACTGTGGTATTAAGTATAAAAACCGGAGTTATTGATCTGATTCCGCGATTAGAAGCAGATTATCTCCATCAAGTAGAGTCGGATGCGAAGCTAAAAGTTCAATCGGCGCCGATGAATTTGGTTCAGATTTTAGCGGTCAATAACGCTCATCCTGTGCTAAAGGATAAAAGAGTTAGGCAGGCGATAGCAATGGCCATTGATCGCGATGAAATCATATATGGTGCGGCTTGGGGTCAAGGTGACAAGATTTTTTCCGGATTGAGTCCAGCTATGCCCGAGTTTTTTCATAATCAGTTGGAGGAAGTATTGCCCTATAATCCTGACCAAGCACAACAGTTATTATCTGAGGCTGGTTATTCTGATTTGGAATTAACAATTGATCTGCCGTCAGCTTACCCGCTGCATGTTCAGACCGGCGAAATTATTGCTGATCAACTGAGCCGGGTGGGAATTAATGTTAATATACAGATTATTGAATGGGGCACATGGTTGGAGCGGGTATATAATCAGCGAGATTATGAATTAACTGTTACCGGGTTAACGGGTAAGCTGGATCCTCATACTATTTTAAGCCGTTATGTCAGCACAGAGCCGAAAAATTTCACAAATTTTAATAATCCGGAATTTGATCAATTGATTAAGCAGGGAGTAGGAGTTTTAGCTGCAGAGCGAACACAGATTTATAAAAAAGCTCAGGAAATACTTACAGAGGACGTTGCCGGTGTTTTTATTATGGATCCGAAGCAGCTGACAGTGACAAAAAATGATATTTATGGATGGCAGAATTATCCGGTTTATGTAATCGATGTTGCCAGTTTGTACAAACATAAGTAATGAACACCATCATGCAGTAGTTTTAGCAGCGTACGGGGGAAGGGATCGCCATGAAGTATGTTATTCAGAAACTGACAAGTTTTGTATTTACACTGCTTCTCATCAGTATAATTACGTTTTTTAGTCTTAATATTCTTCCCGGTGATTCGGCAGTGTTGATTTTAGGGACTGAAGGGGATCCGATGCAGTTAGATATCCTGCGGGAGCAATTAGGGGTGAATCAGCATCCGGTATTACGCTATTGTAAGTGGTTATTCCACATGATAAAGGGTGATTTAGGTGTATCTGTCCGCTATGGTGTTGATGTGGCTTCTCTAGTTCTGGATGCACTGCCTGTGACACTTTTATTAGCGATTATGGCAGTGGGATTGGCTCTTGCAATTAGTGTACCTTTGGGAGTGAGCTGTGCAGTTAAACAGGGAACACTTTTAGAGAGTGCCGGTCTGATCATCACAGAATTAGGAATGGCAATTCCGGCGTTTTGGTTAGGAATATTATTAATCAATTTATTTTCGCTGAAACTTAATTGGCTGCCGCCTGCAGGTTATACATCAATTATCAGCCTTATTTTGCCAGCCTGTGCACTGGCAATTCCCAGAGCCGCCATGTTGACTCGTGTAGTCCGCAGTAATATGTTAGCAGCTTTGCAGCAGAATTATATGCGTACAGCCAGAAGCAAAGGGCTACCACAAAAAACAATTCTTTATAAACATGCTTTAAAAAATGCGTCGATTACTGTTTGTTCTGTTGCCGGAATTCACTTGACTCAACTGCTTGGCGGAACGATTGTAATTGAACAAGTTTTTAGTCTGCCTGGAGTGGGGCAGTTATTGTTAAACGCGGTACTACATCGTGATCTGCCTTTAGTACAAGGTATTGTTATGATTGCAGCTTGTCTTATTTTACTTGTAAATTTAATCTTTGATCTTGTTCTTGCCGTTTTAGATCCAAGAATACGTTTTGAGTGAGGGGGTTTATTGTGAAAAAGATTAATTTGCCGCTGGTTATTGGCAGTCTTTGTTTAATATTTGTTATCTCAATGACGTTAATTAGTGTTTTTTTTACTCCCTTTGAACCAACAACCATGGCTATTCACAAAGGATTTACTTCGCCATCAGCAGTACATTTATTTGGAACGGATCAATTTGGTCGGGATATTCTCAGTAGAATTATGGCCGGTGGGCAAAATTCGTTATTGATTGCTTTTACGGCAGTCAGCAGCGGGATGATTATAGGTAGTAGTTTGGGAGCAACTGCCGGATATATGGGTGGTCTTTTAGATGAAATTTTAATGCGTGTCGCAGAAGTCCTCTACTCTTTCCCCTCATTTTTACTTGCCCTGCTAGCAGTTACTATTTTTGGTACAGGACGCAATACTGTGATGATAGCTATTGCTATTGCTAACATACCAATTTTTATGAAAATCACCCGCAATAACTTTTTAAGTTTAAAAGAGATGCATTATGTGGAAGCTGCTAAAGCAATTGGAGCTTCAGATTGGCGTATTATGTTTAAACACATTTTACCTAATGCACTACCGGCTATTTTAGTGCAAGCATCGGTTAGTTTTTCGGCGGCTATTTTAGCTGAAGCGTCTCTAAGTTATATTGGTGTAGGTGTAAAGCCTCCTTATCCCAGTTGGGGGAGGATGCTTAAAGAAGCACGATCTTTTGCGGGACTAGCTCCTTGGACAGTAATATTCCCAGGCATTGCTATTGCTATTACAGTATTAGGGTCTAATCTGTTAACCGACGGATTAAGGATGAAAGGAAGTGGCGAATCTAAATGGAATATATAAATAAGCAGTAAAGGGGGAACAGACAAAATTGAATTTGGATACGATTGGAGATTTTTTAAAAGCTTATCCTGTACTAAAGGATTTTTTATTTGTAGTGGTGTTATTTCTTTTCAGCGGTGTATTATACTATGTCACCAAAAGTTATGTTTTACGGTTTGTCAAATACTTATTTAGTCAAACTAAGACTGATTGGGATGAACAGTTGTTTGACTATGGTGTTTTTAATGATTTGCCTCAATTAGTTCCTGCTTTAGTTTTGTCTCAAGGTATTGATTATTTACCCCGAATTCAAGGTGTAGGACAAAAATTGATTAATGTCTGGATTATAATTATTCTATTGAAGTTTGTTGATAAGTTTCTATCAGGGGCACTGATGATCTATAATAGGTATGAGATTTCTTATCGCAGGCCTCTAAAGACTTATGTGCAGGTTATTAAGATTATTTTATATATTGCAGTAGGAATTTTAATCATATCCATTTTAGTTGGTCAATCACCTTGGATTTTCTTAAGTGGTCTTGGGGCCTTAACTGCAGTGTTGATGTTAATGTTTCAAGATACTATTCTTGGATTCGTTGCCAGCATTCAGATTACTAGTAATGATCTAATTAGGGTAGGTGATTGGTTAGAAGTTCCAGAATTTGGTGCAGATGGCGATGTAATTGAAATTGCACTGCATACTGTTAAGGTTCAAAATTGGGATAAGACGATTACAACAATTCCCTCTCACAAATTGGCTAGTAACTCCTTTAAAAACTGGCGTGGGATGAAAGAGGCCGGTGGTAGAAGAATTAAGCGTTCGATTTTAATTGACCAAACCAGTGTCACTTTTTGCACTGATGAGATGATCAAGAAGTTCAGCAAGATCCACGTTCTTAAAGATTACATTGAGCAAAAGCAGAAGGAAATTGCAGAATACAATTTGGTTCATGGGATTGATTCGAGTGTTTTAGTGAATGGACGCAGAATGACTAATCTCGGTACTTTCAGAGCTTATTTAGCTGCTTATTTAAGGCATCATCCGGGAATCCATCCAAACCTTACTTTTATAGTAAGACAGCTTCAGCCCACTCGCCAAGGAATTCCAATGGAAATCTATGTTTTTACAAATGATACCAGATGGGTTACTTATGAAGGAATTCAGGCGGATATATTTGATCATGTTTTAGCGGTAATACCTGAGTTTGGTCTAAGAATAGCTCAAGATCCGACAGGATATGATCTCCAACAGTTATTTGCCATGCAGAATTAGACTTAATGGAATCTCGTTGACTACGGAAGAAGTTTTTGTTAAACTAGCAGTGTATAAATAAAATACTGCAGGAGAAAAGAAAGAGGATCTAGGGCGTTTTTTGTCCAAGCGATCCTGATATGCTTGTAAAAGCATATTACACCGAAGGGATAAAAGCCCAGGCGGGTAGGTTTCTCAGATTAACCTACCTGCGCCGGGGCTTTTTTAGTTAGGAGGCCTAAATGATGAGTAAAGCATTAGTAGGTGTAATTATGGGAAGTACTTCTGATTGGGAAGTCATGAGAGAGTGCTGCAGAGTCTTAGATGATTTAGGTATTCTCTATGAAAAACGTGTGTTATCTGCCCATCGTACTCCTGATGAAACTGCTGCCTATGCCAGTAGTGCAATTAATCGGGGTATTGAAGTAATTATTGCCGGAGCGGGTGGAGCTGCTCATCTTCCGGGAATAGTGGCGGCGCATACCATTTTACCGGTAATCGGAGTACCAGTAAAGACTGCCGCTCTTAATGGATTGGATTCATTATTGTCAATAGTACAGATGCCTAAAGAGATACGGGTAGCTACTGTTGCGATTGATCGGGCAGGAGCAGTTAACGCTGCATTACTGGCGGCTCAGATTTTAGGTATTAAGTATCCAGAAATTCAGCAGAAACTAAAAGCAAGAAAAGCAGTGGTTAAAGAAAAGGTTTTAGAAGTTACAGAAATGAAAGAATATGAATAGTCCATTGTTACAGACTAATATTGGAGGCGAGCAGTTATGTTGGAATTTAAAGAACCGTCACCTAAAAAAATTGCAGAGGAAAAGATTTATTTAGACATGGGCGTTAGTGAGCAGGAATTTACAATGATAAAAGACTTTTTAGGCAGACTTCCGAATTATACGGAGTTAGGTCTTTTTAGCGTAATGTGGTCAGAACACTGCAGTTATAAAAATTCGAAAGTAGTATTAAAGCAGTTTCCCACGTCAGGGGAACATGTACTTCAGGGACCGGGTGAAGGTGCAGGAATCGTAGATATTGGCGATAAACAGGCTGTTGTTTTTAAGATTGAATCTCACAATCATCCGACTGCAGTAGAACCTTATCAAGGTGCTGCTACAGGTGTTGGGGGAATTATTCGTGACATTTTTTCAATGGGAGCAAGGCCGATTGCCATATTGAATTCACTGCGCTTTGGTGAGCTGAATCAACCTAGAGTGAAATATCTGCTTAAACAGGCGGCAGCAGGTATTGCAGATTATGGTAACTGCATGGAGATTCCTACCGTTGGCGGTGAAATCTACTTTGATGCCTGCTATGAAGCAAATCCGTTAGTAAACGCCATGTGTGTAGGTGTTGTCCATCATGATCAAGTTCAAAAAGGAATTGCCGCAGGTGTAGGAAACTCAGTGATTTATGTGGGAGCGGCAACAGGCCGTGACGGCATTCACGGAGCCACTTTTGCATCCAAGGAATTGGAAGAGGCTGACGATGGTGAAATTGCAGTTCAAATAGGAGATCCTGCTTTAGAAAAGGTGCTTTTAGAGGCTTGTTTGGAGATGATTGAAAATCCAGCATTAATTGGTATTCAGGATATGGGAGCGGCTGGACTAACCTCATCAAGTTCGGAGATGGCAAGTAAAGCTGATAATGGAATCGAATTAACCTTGGATTTGGTTCCACAGCGCGAGGACGGTATGAGTGCCTATGAAATAATGCTGTCAGAATCTCAGGAACGAATGCTGTTAGTTGTAGAAAAAGGTCATGAAGCTGAGTTTATTGCAATTTGTAAAAAATGGGGATTGGAAGGAGTTAATATCGGAAGGGTAACTGATGATGGACAAATGAGACTGATTCATCATGGCAGAGTTGTGGCAGAAGTGCCTGTCAAGAGTTTGGTTGATGATGCTCCGGTTTATAAAAAACCTTCTAAACAGCCTGATTCATTTTTGCTCAATCAAAAACTTGATATAATTGATATTCCGATATCAAATCCTAGCGCTGTCTTAAAACAACTCTTGTCCATGCCCTCCATTGCCAGTAAGGAATGGGTTTACAGTCAGTATAATTCATCAATAGGTTCACATACATTAGTAAAACCTGGCTCTGATGCAGCAGTGGTTAGAATTGAGGGTACGAGAAAAGCATTGGCTGTGACTACTGATTGCAACTCCGGGTATCTACACCTTGATCCTTATCAAGGTGGTGCGATTGCCGTGGCTGAAGCAGCTAGAAATGTTGTTTGTGCTGGCGCCAAACCTTTAGCAGTCACTGATGGTCTAAATTTTGGTTCTCCAGAAAATCCGGAAATATTTTGGCAGTTAGAACAGGCGGCAGCTGGTATAAGTGAGGCCTGCCGAAAACTTAACAGTCCGGTAATATCCGGCAATGTAAGCTTGTACAACGAATCTGACGAAAAACCTATATATCCGACTCCTATTATTGGCATGGTGGGTTTAGTAGAAGATCTTGATCAAGTAACGACACAATTTTATAAACAGGCAGATGATATAATAGTTTTACTGGGTAGAACTTTACCGGAGCTTGGAGGCAGTCATCTGCAAAAATTAAAAGAGAAAGTTCTAAGAGGGCGAATTCCGCAAATTGATCTCGATTATGAAAAAAGAGTACAGGACGTTACACTTACAGCAGTAAAGCAGGGGTTACTGCATTCGGCTCATGATGTTTCTGAAGGCGGTTTGGCCGTTGCTGTTGTAGAATCAGCTTTTGGTACGAATTTAGGGGTAAACATTAAGCTCCGTAGCGACTTATCTTTGAGTGCTTTGTTATTTGGCGAGAGCCAATCCCGTATTGTAGTTAGTTTGTCCGAGAGTAATTTGGATAAGCTGGTGAAACTAGCTGAAGATGCAGATGTTGAAGTTTGTGTCATTGGCAGGGTAAATGGAGACGACTGCACTGTATTTACCGTAAACAATCAGACTGTTATTGACTGCAAAATGTCTGAATTAGAGCAAGCATGGAAAGAAGGGGTCCCATGTTTAATGAATACCTGATGGATGATAAGCCAAAAGAGGAATGTGGTGTTTTCGGAGTATACCATCATCCACAGGCAGTTGACTTGTGTTTTTACGGATTGCATTCTCTGCAGCACAGAGGGCAGGAGAGTGCAGGAATTGTAGCTGCTTTCAAAGACGGGTTTACTTTTCACAAAGGTCTGGGGCTGGTTAGTGACGTATTTACAGACGAAAATTTGGCGAAAGTGTGCGGTGATTCTGCTATCGGTCATGTCCGCTATAATATCACTGCAAGAAAGAGTTCAGTTACAGAAGCTCAACCTTTAGTTTTTAAGTACCGATTAGGTAAAATTGCATTAGCTCATAACGGTGAGCTGGTTAACGCCAAGCAGATCAGGCGTTATTTAGAACGGCAAGGCTCAATATTTCAAACGGAGAGTGATACAGAAGTCATTGCTCATTTAATTGCCAGGTCTGCTTATGATGACATTGAGTCCGCATTAAAGGAAGCCTTAAGTGTGGTGAAAGGCTCTTATGCTTTGCTGGTGCTTACTGAGGATAAGTTAATAGCAGCACTTGATCCTAATGGAATTCGGCCTTTAGCTATGGGTAAATTGGACAATGGATATTGCTTTTCGTCGGAATCTTGTGCTTTTGATTTAATTGGTGCTGAATTTATCAGTGAAGTTTATCCCGGTGAAATGATTATTGCTGATGAAAATGGATTAAGAAGGATGCTTTTTTCCGACCAAGTTAAGAAAACTGTCTGCAGTTTTGAATATATTTACTTTGCTCGTCCGGACAGTAATCTAAATGGGGTTAATATTCATCAAAGTCGTAAACGATTAGGCAGGCAGTTGGCAGTGGAAAAACCTGTGGAAGCAGATTTGGTATTAGGAGTACCGGATTCGAGTTTATCAGCGGCAACTGGATATGCTGAAGCACTGGGTATCCCGTATGAGTTGGGGTTGGTGAAAAATAGATATGTAGGGAGAACTTTTATCCGGCCTAAAAAAGAGTTTCGGACGAAAGAAGTAGAAATCAAGCTCAGCGTGATCAATAAGGTGGTTAAAGGTAAGAGAGTAGTTATGGTGGATGATTCAATAGTTAGGGGCACTACCTGCAGCAGAATTGTACAGCTGCTGCGAGATACAGGTGCTCAGGAAGTGCATGTTCGCATCAGCTCCCCTCCGGTAATTTATCCATGCTTTTATGGAATTGATACTTCATCAAGAGAAGAGCTGATTGTGGCTAAGAAGACTATAGAACAACTTAGAGAGTCTATTGATGCAGATTCGCTGGAGTTTTTAAGTATTGAAGGTTTGATTAAGTCTATTTGTGGTACTAAAGGCAAGCATGATTTATGTTTGGCCTGTTTTACCGGTGAATATCCTACTGAAATCTATCCGCAGAATAATGGGGTGGAATATAATGAGTGAAGCGTACAGAAAAGCGGGAGTCAATATCGAAGCTGGTTATAAGGCTGTTGAAGGTATGAAGAAGCATGTAGCACGCACCTTTAGGCCGGGGGTTCTTGGCAGTTTAGGAGGTTTTGGCGGCTTGTTTGAGCTGCCGTATAATCAGTATAAACATCCTGTTTTGGTTTCAGGAACTGATGGTGTAGGTACAAAATTAAAAATTGCTTTTGGTATGGATTTGCATGATACGGTAGGTATAGACTTGGTAGCTATGTGTGTAAATGATGTAGTAGTTCAAGGTGCTGAACCATTATTTTTCATGGACTATTTAGCAGCAGGTAAAGTAGACCCTGACAAGGCTACTGCAGTGGTATCAGGGATCGCCGAAGGCTGTGTGCAAGCAGGGTGTGCACTGCTTGGCGGTGAAACAGCAGAAATGCCCGGATTTTATACTAAAGATGAATATGATCTAGCTGGGTTTTGTGTCGGTATTGTAGAAAAAGAGCAGCTGATTACTGGTGATGCGATTATGCCTGGAGATATTATTCTTGGTTTAGCAAGCAGTGGATTGCACAGCAACGGATTTTCCCTCGTACGTAAATTGTTATTTGAAGACGCTAATTATGATCTTAACAGCCAATTTGGTGACGGGGAATCTCTCGGCAGGGTTTTGTTAAAGCCGACAAGAATATATGTTAAACCTGTTCTGCAGGTACTTAAGGATTATTCACTTTCTGGTATGGCACACATTACCGGAGGCGGGTTTATTGAAAACATTCCACGAATGTTGCCTGAAAATTCTAATGCAGAAATTATTCTAGGAAGTTGGCCTGTGCCTCCGATTTTTCAGTTATTGCAAAGAGAAGGTAATTTGAGCAAACTAGACATGTATAATACTTTTAATATGGGAATTGGCATGATTATTGTAGTAAAGCCGGAGCTTTGTGCAGATGTGATCGAATGTTTTAAGCAGCAAAACGAAACTGTATATATAATTGGAAAAGTTACCGAAGGAAATAAGCAGGTTCTGCTTAGGGAGGGTAATTGATGATTAATATTGCAGTTTTTGCTTCCGGTACTGGGTCGAACTATGAGGCTATTATGCGGTTTTTTAAAGATAATCCGCATCCAGACATACGAATTGCTTTAGTTGTATGCGATCGGTCTAAAGCCAAAGTTGTCCATAAGGCTTTTAAGTGGCAGACACCAACGGTGTTGGTAAATGCTGGACGGTTTGAAACTAAAGTGGATTATGAAAAATATATTTTGACAAAACTGAAACAGTATGAAATTGGGTTTATTGCGTTAGCCGGCTATATGCGGCTTATCGGCTCGACAATACTTGATGAATATCGGGGGAAGATTATCAATCTGCATCCTTCACTTTTACCGGCTTTTCCCGGTATAGATGCAGTAGGAAAAGCTTTAGACGCAGGTGTTTGCCTGACGGGTGTTACAGTTCATTTTGTAGATCAAGGAATGGATACAGGGCCAATAATTGCTCAACAGGCAGTGGTTGTAGATGAGCATGATACTCATGAGAGCCTAAGTGAAAAAATACATACAGTCGAGCATCAGCTCTATCCGAGAATCTTACAAGCTTGTGCTTTGGGAGAAATATATGTTAACAATAATCGAGTTTATGGAAGAGAGAAGATAAGAGAAATATAAGAGGAGTAAAGTCATGAAAGTTCTGGTTGTCGGTAGCGGTGGGCGAGAACATGCGATTTTGTGGAAATTGAGTCAGAGTAAAACTAAACTCAAATTATTTTGTGCCCCAGGAAACGGCGGTATAAGTGAGATAGCTCAGCTTGTCCCTATAAAGGTAAATGAGATTGAAAAGCTGAAAGAATTTGCATTGAAAGAGAAAATTGATCTTACTGTGGTAGGGCCAGAGCTGCCTTTGGCTATGGGTATTGTCGATGAGTTTCAATCAGCGGGTCTTAAAATATTTGGTCCACGTAAGAAGGCGGCCGAGATTGAAAGCAGCAAATCCTTTGCCAAAGATTTAATGAATAAATATCATATTCCTACAGCAGCATATAGAGTTTTTACTGACGAAAAAGCAGCAGTGGATTTTGTTAAGCAGATAGGTACACCTGTTGTGGTAAAGGCCAATGGCTTAGCAGCTGGGAAGGGTGTAATTGTTGCATCCGAGCCTCATGAACTTAAGTTGGCCGTTCAAGCTGTAAAACAAGTCTTTCATAATCATGACAGTAAGTTGAATCAGCAAAAAGTGGTCATTGAAGAGTTCCTTGAGGGTGAGGAACTTTCATTAATGGCTTTTGTTGATGGTGAGACGGTGATCCCTATGCAGACGGCACAGGATCATAAACGAATATTTGATCAGGATAGGGGTCCTAATACCGGTGGGATGGGAGCGTATTCGCCGGTCCCACAGTTTAGTGAGGAAATGATAGAAAAAGCGGTTAAAAGTGTTTTAATTCCAACAGCTAGAGCTTTGGTTAAAGAGGGACGCAGTTTTACCGGTGTGCTTTATGCTGGATTAATGATAACTGAATCAGGGATAAAGGTTATTGAGTTTAATGCCCGTTTCGGAGATCCTGAAACTCAGGTTGTTTTGCCGCGGATGGACAGTGATTTATTCAAAGTGTTAATGGCCTGTGCCGATCATAATTTATCGCAGTTAGCTGCGATTAACTGGAATAAGCAGGCGGTAATTGCTGTAGTTTTGGCTTCACAAGGCTATCCAGGTAAATATTCTACCGGAAAACAAATTTACGGACTCGAAGAGATTACAAATGATAATATAATGGCTTTTCATTCAGGAACAGCTAAAAGTCAGGATGCAATTTTTACTTCTGGTGGGAGAGTGTTGGCAGTTACTGCTAAAGGAAATGATCTTGCTACAGCTCGACGGCAAGCATATTTAGCAGCGGGAAAAATTAAGTTTGACGGAATACATTATCGTAAAGACATTGGGGCAAAAGCTTTTATAAAAGCTTGAA
>JAAZMN010000096.1 GCA_012798795.1 Bacillota bacterium
TACTCCAACATACTATTCTGCCACATAAATAAAGGCATCTGAACCTGCTACTAGTGCTGGTATATTAATAGTGATCTGGGAAATACTGGTTGCAACTTTAAAGCTTTTTTCAATCCTGTCTCCTACAGGCTCTCCAGCTATGATTTCTTGTAATTCTATCTTGTGTCTGGGGCCAGATACATATGCTGCATTCCTCTTTCCTGCAGCAAGCGCAGTCCGACCAACCTGCTGTCCATCAACGCAAACTTCATAACTAGATTCAGCACTGTAGGTTATTCCATTATCCGTGAAATCTCGATTATCGATTAAGATAACATGCTCCTTGCCAGCGGTATAGAGAAAAACTCCCAAAAGTATTAAAAATACAACTAAACCACATCTAATTATCAATTTTCTCAAGGCTGACCCCTCCTTTACCTTGTTTCTGCAGGGAAGCCTTGTGCAAAATCATTGCTTTCTTCCTTTCATTCTCCTGCTCCACTTTTCTTCTCCAGGCATACAAAGCTAAGGAAAAGGCAATAACCCCATAGGTGATAAATACCCTAAAATATTCACCCAGTTGAGCTTCTCCAATGAGTTCCTTACCTGCCCGCGGTGAAACAACAAATACTGTATGGAAGAGGATAACACCCACAAAGACATTGGGAATCGAAGCTTTGGTTACAGAGGCTCCCCCCACTAAGAGGGCTGCAATACAGAAAAATCCGATTTGTTCATGACTATTATAGGTATTGAGAGTACCCATATTCTGCAAGAAAATGATCATTCCATAACTAGCTAGTACGGTAGAAATTACAATTGATACGATTCGAGTTTTATTTACATCGATACCGGCTGTTCGCGCAACTTCCATATCCTGACCCACTGTTCTCATATCTTGGCCGAGTTTTGTCTTTCTAAACCAGACAATAAACAGACATAAAGCGGCAATTACCAACAAGGTCACAACGGGAATTTGCACCCCAAACAGGTCCAGTTTAATAATATTATCTAAACATTGCCTGATTCCATCCAAATTAATGGCGTTTCTAATCCCATATCCCCGAGTTAGAAGAATATCTTTATTGGTAATGGGAATTAACTTACCCATTCCATAAAGCACTAATAACTGGTAGACTCCATTCATGAAAAAGCCAAGCATTAATCCGGTTACCATCTCCCTGCCCGTTGCCTTGTTTAGTACAACACCGGCAAAATAGCCAAAAACAATGGCAATCGGAGTAGCAATCAACATCGCTAGTAATATCCCCGAAATACCTACGATGTTCCAGTCAGTGATGAAAATTAATGCAATCTCTCCAGCCATAGCACCTAATACCATCCCAAAGTTCATACCCATACCGGCCATAACCGGTATCAAAAGTGATAAGATGAGGAATGAATTTCTGCAAAGCCGAGTCATAATCTCATTTGCTAAAAAACCCAGTGAAAAGCCTGATACAGGTGTTGCAACAACAACGATTAAAATAAACATAATCGGTACTGCATAATCTATTAACAACTTTAAAACGGGGTTCATTGTCTTATTTAAGGTATCTTGTGATTTCATGATCTCACCTTCATTCTTCTAGTTAGGGCATAGATAATCATCCCATTAGAAATAATAATTCTAATCGTCTCTGACATATCACTTTTTATAATATTATTTATTACTGAAGGAGTCATGGTTAAAATGCCCTGAAATAGTAACGTTCCAACAACCACATTCCATATCTTAACCTTTGTTACAGAAGCCCCACCCAGTAATAATGCTGCAATTGCAGGAAAAGACATTAATAATGGAGCATTATAGAGCTGAATAAACCCAAAGCTCTGTTCATAAACAATTATACCTATAGCGGCAAAAATGGTAGACATAATAACTGACACAATCCTTACTCGATCAACGTTTATTCCACAAGAGCGAGCGTATTCAGGATTGGAACCTACGGCTTCCATGGCTGTACCTGATTTTGTGCGGAAAAACGCCCAAATAATGAAAGTAAGCAGACCAAAAAATAGTAGTGTCCCTGTAGGAATCGTAATGTGGGTACCTAGTTCAATCTTCAGAAAGTCATTTAGAACATGGAACCAGTAGCCCTCTGTACTAATGGTTGTCCTGAGTCCAGACCCACCGTAGGCCCAAACCATATCCGGACTTTTATAGGGCAGAATCAACCACATAATGCTCATAAATGAAACTGATGAAAAACCAACATAAGTGGCAACTACCATTTCATCCCCTTTAACCCTGTTTAAAAGGAGACCGTATAACCAACCAAAGATAATGGCAAAAAAGATTGCAATACCAATTGCTGCAAAAAACCCTGCAAACCCAGTCAACTTCAACTCTAAACTGGTTACTGCACCTATCAAGCCTGCAATGACACCCAACTGTAATCCAAAGTTAAGACCACAACCTGACTTGATCATTGGAACGAGGGAAAGTACCAAGACAGCATTCATTCCAAACCTGGCAATTACATCATTGATGGAAGTATCTACCCTTACATCCACAAAAGGTGCAATAACAAAGAGAGCAATCAAGAAAAGACCGATTAACAACCGCGGTACCCCTATGCTACTAATAATACCTCGAATTTTTTTCTTCACTCTAAGCACCTTCTTCTAATTCAGATTTTCCCAGCATCAAGAGACCAAAATTAGCAGGTTTAGCGCTAGGTGGCAAAATGCCAGCTATTTGACCTTCATTGACGATCGCAATTCGATCACTTATAGCCCTTAACTCTTCCAACTCAGAAGAGGAAATTACAATAGTAACCCCATATTCCTCGTTATATTGACGCAAGGTATCAAGAACTAACCTTTTCGCACCAACATCAATACCCCTTGTCGGTTCTGAAACAAATAGCAGCTCCGGATTCTGAGCAAAGGCTTTAGCCAGACAAACTTTCTGTTGATTTCCACCAGAAAGCTCTCGCACAAATTGTTTTTCACTAACGCACTTAATATCAAGTTTATCAATATATTCGCGAGTCAGTTCAGCTATTGCCCTGTCATCCCGCCACTTAATTAAACCGCCCAGGTGTTTTTGGATAAATTGTTCTTTAACCTGCATCACAGTAAAGGCAACATTCCAACTTAATGGTTGGTCTAGAAGAAGGCCAAGACCGCGCCGATCTTCTGACACAAAAGCCAATCCGTTTTTAAGGGCGTTCTTGGGATTATTTAACTCGAGCTCTTTTCCATTAAAGAGCACAGTGCCTTCCGATGGATAGAGACCCATTATCCCATTGGCAATTCCCAATTTCCCCTGCCCGGTCAATCCTCCAATACCGAAGATCTCTCCTTTTTTAACCTCAAAGGAAACTCCATTGACCTGCTCGCCAGGCATATCCACCCAGAGGTCCTCAACCTTAAGAACCGTTTCTTTAAATTTCCGAGCTTTCTTGTCACCTGACACCTGTTCAGACAATTCTCGCCCAACCATGTATTCGGCTATTTCCTTAGCACTGGTTTCCTTTGGCTTGAGTTCTTTTTGTATCTTCCCATCCCTTAACACTACAATATTGTCACAAATATCAAGAATTTCTTGTAACCGATGGGTAATAAAGAGAATTGCAATCCCTTTCTGTGATAGTTTTTTAATCACCTTTAAAACGATTTCTGCTTCACTTTCAGCCAGTACTGCAGTTGGTTCATCTAGAATCAACAGTTTTGTGGACTCCCGGTCAATTTCCCGAGCTATTTCTGTAAATTGTCGGTGCCCGACAGGCATATCTTTAACCAGCATATTAGGATTCAGGTTGATTTCCAGAGTTTCAATAGCCTTATTAGTGCGCTTTCTCATAGCTTCCCAATCAAGCGTATTCATTCTATCTCCGAAAACCTCTGCTACGAAATTGTCTTTGGTAATCTCTCGGTTTAACATAATGTTTTCTACTGCTGTAAAGCCCGGAATCAGAACAAACTCCTGATGGACCATGCCAATACCGGCTTCCAGAGCATCAAAAGATGTAGAAAAATTTCGTTCTTTTCCATCAAACATTATCGTGCCACGATAGCCACCGGTTTCGTGTATAGTTTCTTCTCCAAAAAGAATATTCATTAAAGTCGACTTGCCGGCTCCATTTTCTCCTACTAGTCCAACAATCTCTCCAGCCTTTACATTGAGATTAACATCCTGTAAAACCTGATTTTCATAAAAGTCTTTACTGATACTTTCCATTTTCAATAAATATCCTTCACTCACAGTTCCACCTCCAATCATAAAAGTAAGGGGGGGTAGACCCCCCCTTGAATTATGGACATCTTTACCTATTAGTTAGTAACTATTGACCTACTTCAAAATATTTAGCGGGTACTTCAAGGTCAGTCATACCCATATAACCTTTTCCGAACACATAAGTGTCTTGGTAAATAAGGATAAAGTTTTCCCTGTCAATACCGAGAGCATCGACATAAAGACTACCATTCCAGCCAGCACCCGGTGTATACTTCTGATATGCGTCCATTACATCATCCATATTCAGCAACTCAGCGTCGCCTTCAATAACCCTCTTAGCATGTTCTGCCAGGGCAACAGTAGTGGAATAACCAAATGAATAAGCCCAAGTACCCATTCTACCAGAACCGCCTTTTTCAACAACCTTATCCTCAACTTTTGCTAATATTGCAGGCCAATTGCCTTTTTCATCTTCGGTAATCGCTACAGCTAATGCCCCAGGATAACCCATTGTTGGGGAAGGTAGGTCTGCTTCAATGAAGTAACCGCCTAATTCAGCAACACGTTTTAACAGTGGTTCAGTATGGGCATCATTAGTACAGAAAAATGCAGTATTATTACCATACTGTTCTAACCAAGCAGGTACTTTTTCGAGAATAAACTGTTGAGCACCGGCAACACCAACATCGCTTGTTGGATCAGGTGAACCCATATCAATAAATGTCATACCCAGATCCTCAGCAGCCTCTTGCATAATATCCCGTCTTCTTGAAAGAAGCTCATAACTCATATGTCTTGGGAAAGAGATATGCATAAAGGTATCGGCACCTAACTCCTGAGCAGCCTTTACAATCAAGTATCCACGGGCTACATTATCAGGGTTAACAGTTAGGTCAGCTGCGTCTGCTAACATATCTGGATCTTCATGAGGCGCTCCCGCCATCAGCAGAATATCAGATCTCATTTCGCGAATCCTTCTGAAGGCTTCAACAGTTCCAGGAACAGCCTGGTTAACAACAATGGCCTTCATCTGGGGATCATCCGCCAATGAAACGATCTGAATAATGGTTGTCTCCATTTCCTGCATAAAGTTGTCAGGATAGGTAATGTGAGTAATCATACCACCATCAGAAGTATCCCCATACTCCTTAATCATTTGCTCTGCGCCTCTCAGGTCATCTTCAGATTGGGAAACGGTACCGGTAACAATACCGATGTGAAAATCTGCGGCCAAAGCCGAGGTTGAAATTAACATCACTAGCAACAAAATCATCATCAAACTCTTCTTCATAATCTTCCTCCTCATGTAATTTAGTTCTCTTGGCCAAGATTTATTATCTTAATGACGTCCACCGGAATACAGGCGACTTAATTAAGACCAGCTAAAATACATTGCATGAAGAATTCAACAACAGCTACGATATTCCTGCACAATCAATACGATTTTTACATTTATTCGTAATATATTTACGTTTGCCTGATGAAATACTTGGCAAAAAGTACAATTGAGTACTATTTCCGATATCCGCTAGGAATTTTAAAAATTCATATGGACATTTTTGCCATTACCTTAATTAAAAAACTATGCTTAAATTATCCTGAACTTACAGATATTATAGTTGTGATTATTTTTACTCTGGAGGGACTGGATAATGACTAGTAAAAAAATGACTCCCGCCAACAAAAAATACCAAGCACTTGTTAAAAAACGGGAACCCAAAAGAACAGTATTTCTAAACTGTGTCAGAGCATTTACAGCAGGGGGAACCATTTGTCTTATCGGTCAAGGAATTACGGATATCTATATTTGGCATTTTGGATTTACCGAAAAAACTGCAGGTAATCCTACAGCTGCAACTTTGATATTTTTATCCGTATTACTAACATCTTTAGGAATATATGACCATATTGCCCAATGGGCAGGTGCCGGAACAGCGGTCCCCGTTACCGGGTTTGCAAACTCAATGGCCTCAGCTGCATTAGAACACCGCAGTGAAGGCTATGTTTTAGGTGTAGGCGGAAACATGTTCAAACTGGCTGGTTCAGTAATTGTTTTCGGAGTTTTTTCTGCATTTGTCATCGCTTTTATTCGCACGCTAATAACAATGTTGGGAGCAAGCTGAAATGAAACAAGGATATCAAACATGGGTTTTTGCTAATCGCCCGTCAATAATTGCTGCCGGTACCGTAGTTGGCCCCCGCGAAGCAAAAGGACCTTTAGCCAAAGATTTTGATTACTATTATGAAGATCTTTTGTGTGGAGAAACCAGCTTTGAAAAAGCTGAAAGAAAGCTGTTGGAAGAAGCCTGCAAAATTGCTGTTGAAAAAACAAATCTTAAAAAAGCAGATATTCAATTCTTCTTATCGGGTGATCTATTAAATCAGATTATTTCCAGCAGTTTTGTAGGTAAGGCATTAGGGACTCCATATTTAGGTTTATTCGGTGCCTGCTCAACCTCGATGGAAGGTCTAGCTTTGGCTGCTTTAATCATTGATACTAAAAATGGTGATAATATTTTATGCAGTACCGCCAGTCACTATGCTGCTGTGGAAAAACAATTTCGTTACCCAACCGAATATGGCATACAAAAACCGCAGACCGCTCAATGGACTGTTACTGGAGCTGGTGCTGTAATACTCAGCCAACAAGGAGATGGACCAAAAGTTACTGCAGCAACCATTGGCAGAGTAATCGACATGGGCTTAAAAGACCCGTTAAATTTAGGTGCGGCAATGGCACCGGCAGCTGGAGACACTATTAGTGCACACTTTAGAGATCTAGGTATCTCACATCATGAATATGATTTGATAGCTACAGGTGATCTTGGGAAAATCGGTCGTGAATTATCTTTGGAACTGCTTAAGGAAAACAATGTAGAAATTCCCGATGAAAAATATATAGACTGTGGCCTACTAATATACCATCCAGAACAGCCCATGTTATTTTCTGGTGCAAGTGGCTGCGGATGCTGTGCAGTTGTAACTTATGGCCATATCCTTAACCGCATCAAAAAAGGTGAACTTAAAAAAGTCTTAGTCATAGCCACCGGTGCTTTATTATCACCTTTGTCATTTCAGCAGCAAGAGAGTATTCCGTGTATTGCTCATGCAGTTACTATTGAAGCTTAGCAAGGAGAATGAATAATAATGGAAGCTTATTTTTGGGCCTTTGTTGTAGGCGGATTAATCTGCGTAATCGGTCAATTACTGCTTGATGTGGCAAAATTAACACCAGCTCATACTGTAACTATCTTGGTTGTCGCCGGTGCAATCTTGTCCGGATTAGAATTATATCAACCCCTAATTGACTTTGCAGGTGCAGGAGCTTCTGTGCCAATCACAA
>JAAZMN010000097.1 GCA_012798795.1 Bacillota bacterium
ATGGTGATGATTAGGAGTAGTACTTATCAAGATTTCTGCTAAAGAGAGTCGGTGGGTGGTGGGAACTGACGTAGAATTGATAAAGAATGGACCTAGGAGCCGTTTACCGAAACCTAATGGAACATCTTATTTACGTTGTAAGCTGGGTTGTAGGCTAAACCGGAAGTCTCCGTTATTAGACGCTGAGTGAACTTGAGAGTAGTCAAGTTAATTTGGGTGGCACCGCGAAAATGATCTCGTCCCTTAAAGGATGAGATCTTTTTTATCTTCATCATTTAATTTTAAAAAGCAGGAGGAAATTTACATGGCGCAAAGAGTTTTTTCAGGGATTCAACCAACGGGAAATATTCATATTGGGAATTATCTGGGTGCGATTAAAAATTGGGTCGAATTGCAGCATAAGTACGACAGCCTATTTTGTGTCGTAGATTATCACGCAATAACTGTAGAATACGAGTCGGATTTAATGCATAAAAGAGTGTTGGAGTTAGCTGCCACTATTATGGCTGCCGGTGTTGATCCGAACAAAGCAATTTTATTTGTCCAATCATCAGTACCGGAGCATACAGAACTTACTTGGCTACTTACTTGTATTACTTCAATAGGTTCATTGGAACGAATGACACAGTTTAAAGAAAAATCGAAACGCCAAAAAGGCGGCGTGTTTGCCGGGTTAATGAATTATCCTGTATTGATGGCTGCAGATATTTTGATTTACAAAGCAGATTTAGTTCCAGTTGGAGATGATCAGATACAGCATTTGGAATTAACCCGTGAGATTTGCAGGCGCTTTAACTCAATGTTTAAGGAAGTGTTTCCTGAGCCTCAACCAATTTTGACTAAGGCCGCCAGGATTATGGCGCTTAATGATCCAACTAGTAAGATGTCAAAAAGCATTGAGGGCAGTTATATTTCCATGGATGACGATGATCAAACAATACGCCAAAAAATACGCCGTGCAGTCACCGATCCCGGACCTCAAGGAGGGGAAATGGGCCCTGGTGTAAAGAATCTTTTTACTCTGCTGGAAGCATTCGGAGATGCGGCAGACGTAAAACAGCTTGCAGAAGATTACAAAAAACAGTCTTTAAGATACTCAGATTTGAAAGCCACGGTTGGAGAAGCAATTGTAGAAAAGCTGGCACCAATTCGCCACCGACAAGCTGAAATACTGGCAAAACCTGATACGCTAACAGATATATTAGTTGAGGGTGGAAAAAAAGCCCAAAAGATAGCTAGCGAAACTCTAGCTGAAGTTAGAGATGCGATGGGCTTTAAAATGCCACAGAAATGAGTTGGACAGCAAGAACCCGCATTGTTAATGCAAAGTGGGTTCTCATGCCGCAAAATATCAGAAAATAAAGGAAATGGTGGATAATAGAAGAATATAATTTAAATAAGGATAAATGCAGCTGATGTGCAGTGGATATTTTCATAAAAATGTTCAAGGAAGGTAGTGAAGAGTAGAAATGGTGGTGATGAAATGTACATTCAGCTGGAATTTAACGATCAAGGTTATATTCAAATTGAAGTACCAAAAGACGACTCAAAACTGGTTAAGGCACTACCTAACATAACTTGGAACCAGAACAAAAGTTGTTGGATTACTCCTTACAGGAAGGACATTTTACAGATAATACAGAACATATACCCGTATGAGAAGATTCTCTTGGATGACTACCTTAAAACTGCACTATTAGCCGATGTTTCACAAGGAAAGTTGTCAACAGTATTCAGTCAGCATAAAATCCTAATGGATAAATATTCACGCATTATGAAAATGCAGGGTTTCAGCAGAACAACACAAAAAGCTTATTTAGGGCATGTTCGCCGCTGGCTTTACTGGCATAACAAAAAAATTGAGTTTTGTAATAAATCAGAAGTACACGATTATCTTGTCTACTTATTTGATGCTAAAAATGCCTCTCATTCATATGTAAATCAGGCAATTAGTGCACTAAAGCTCTTTTATGAAAATATTTTGGAACAAAAATGGAGCCGAGTTAGTGTTAAAAGACCCAAACGGGTTCAAAATTTACCAAAAGTTTTAAGTCAAGAAGAAGTTGTCAGTATTATTGAGGCTTTAAGCAACATGAAACACAAAACCATATTGACAGTCACCTACTCATCCGGTCTCAGGGTAAGTGAAGTGGTACGCTTAAAACCAGCTGACATCGACAGTTCTCGGATGTTAATTCATATTCGTATGGGTAAAGGTAAGAAGGATCGTTACACAATTCTATCAAAAGTTGCTTTACAAACACTTCGCAATTATTATCGTTTGGAAAGGCCAGAAGGCTGGCTGTTTCCCGGCGCCAAACCAGGCTCTCATTTAACAGAACGCTCAGTACAAAAAGTATTTAAAAAAGCCAAAGACAAAGCAGGAGTAAAGAAAGACGTAACAGTTCACAGCCTGCGTCACTCCTTTGCCACACATTTATTAGAAGCAGGCACCGACTTAAGATACATCCAAGAATTACTGGGACATCAAAGCTTAAGAACTACAGAAATCTATACACATGTGACTACCAAAGAATTACGCAAAATCGAAAGTCCCTTAGATAGGCTAATGTAGGGTAGCAGATGAAAAACAAATGAATTAGAGAACAATCTGGGCATCAGCTAGAGGCTATTAAAGGGTAAATATATGAAATACGGAGATTCTGTCGATAGTG
This sequence comes from Bacillota bacterium, assembly GCA_012798795.1. Taxonomy (GTDB): domain Bacteria; phylum Bacillota; class Limnochordia; order Darwinibacteriales; family DTU012; genus JAAZMN01. Next base: position 2,676 of record JAAZMN010000097.1, read on the forward strand.
TTGCTTATATGAAACACGCAAATTTCGTGGGTGTTACTACTTTCACGAAATACGGATAAAAGACGTTA
>JAAZMN010000098.1 GCA_012798795.1 Bacillota bacterium
CTTTAAGTTTAATCTCTGCTCTTTAAACGTGACTTCCGTAATTATATTACGTTGTCCATTATTGTTGACAGAGCTTTGTAACTAATTAAAGTTACTCCGCACTTCTGCTGTTTAGTTTTCAAAGTCCGTGCTGCTGATTTCCATCTACCAATTTTTAGTCCATCAGCAGCTGCATTTATTACTATACCATGTTCAAGATCATATTTCAAGTACTTTTTTTGAAGAAATTTTGCTAGTTCTGTAAAATTACAGCAGTAATTAATCAATTTATTACCATTTCCTACTCATATATCATATTATTGTTCATCGCTTTTCGTGCGGGGACGCATATGTGGAAACAATAGAACATCTCGAATAGACAGCGAATTCGTCAGCAGCATAACAAGACGATCAATCCCAATCCCAAGGCCACCTGCAGGCGGCATACCATACTCTAAAGCTGTAATATAATCTTCGTCCATCATATGTGCTTCTTCATCTCCGGATTCTCTCTGCTGGACTTGTTTAACAAATCTTTCCTTCTGATCAATAGGATCGTTTAACTCTGAAAACCCGTTAGCCATCTCCCAAGTTACAATAAAAGGCTCAAATCTTTCCGTAAGCCGAGGATTGTCTTTCTTTCTTTTAGCCAATGGTGATACTTCTACAGGATGTTCAGTAATAAATACCGGTTGAATAAGATTTGGTTCTACAAACTTATCAAACAACTCGTCTAAAACACTGCCGTAGGAAGCGTTTGCATCAACCTGGAGTCCCTTTTCTTTTGCTGCCTGGCGAGCACTCTTGGCATCCAGCCCAGTCAGTTCTACTCCAGAATATTGCTTAACTGCTTCTAACATCGGAATTCTCGGCCAGGGGGGAGCTAAGGATATTTTGTGGTTATCAAATTCAATTTCAGTAGTTCCATGGATCTCTTTAGCAATATGCGCAAACAATTCTTCGGTCATTTTCATCATATCGTTCATGTCTGCATATGCTTGATAAATTTCAACTGAAGTATATTCCGGATTATGCTTTGTGGAGATTCCTTCATTACGGAAATTCTTCCCTATTTCAAAAACTTTTTCAAAACCTCCCACTAAAAGCCTTTTCAGATATAATTCTGGTGCGATACGCATGTATAAATCCATATCCAGTGCATTGTGATGAGTGATAAAAGGTCTAGCATTAGCACCGCCAGCAATTACATTAAGCATTGGTGTTTCTACTTCTAAGAATCCTCTTGCTAAGAGAAAATCCCGTAGAATTTGAATTATTCTGCTGCGTGTTTCAAATACTCTGCGCACTTCAGGGTTTACCATTAAATCAACATACCGCTGACGATAACGCAATTCAACGTCTTTTAGTCCATGCCACTTATCCGGCAATGGCCGCAGAGATTTAGCCATCATTTTTAGTGCTAAGATTTCAACACTTATTTCACCACGTCTGGTGCGGAAAACACGACCCCTTACACCAATAATGTCTCCAATATCAATTTTTTTAAACAACTCATATGTTTCTTCGCCAACCCTATCAACTCTAACATACAGTTGAATTTTCCCTGTTACATCAGCCAGATCAGCAAAAGAAGCTTTCCCATGAGTCCGTAAAGACATTATTCTTCCTGCAATTACAGTTTCTGTATCCTCCAATTGTTCAAAATCATCAATGATTTCTTTAGTAAGATGTGTCCGTTCAAAACGTTCCCCGTAAGGACTAATTCCCTGCTCGATCAGACTATCAAGTTTTTCACGCCTGATACGCATTAATTCATCCAAAGGTAAACTACTATGCTCATTATCCCCCGACAAAATTATCCCTCCAAATTATCGACTAACCTCTAACAACTCATACTGCAATATACCATCAAATACTTCAACATCTACCACAACGCCCGGTGTCTTACCAATTAATGCTTGCCCAACTGGAGATTCGTTGGAGATCTTTGACTCCGCAGGATTAGCCTCTGCAGACCCTACAATTTTATATTTCAATATTTCACCTGTCTCAAGATCCCTTACAGTAACCCAGCGACCGACAACTACTTCATCTCCATCATGATCATCATCATAAATAATTTTTGCATTCCGAAGCAGTTTTTCGAGAAATATTATCCGCCCCTCAACAAATGCTTGCTCATTTTTAGCATTATTGTATTCCGAATTCTCGGTGATATCTCCAAACTCAAGCGATTCCTTAATCTTTTGAGCAATCTCTCTTCTTTTTGCTGTCTTTAAAGTTTCTAGTTCTTTTTCAAGTTTTTCTAGACCTTCGGGTGTCAAAAAAACCTCTTTTTCTGCCACAGGCTACCCTCTCCTTTTCAAAACGCTTTCAGTATTATTCAATCTAAATTAGCTTATATGACACTCAAACTTATATTACCGTTAATATGTCTGACCACAAATCCTTTTATTCTTAATAAATAGCCTGATTTTTTTGCATCTTTGCTGAGTGTCTAGTATATTATAAAGAACAAAAAAAAAGATGTCAAGGCTCGACATCTTTTTCATAGCCTCAGCTAATTTAGAGCAACAAATCGCGGTTGAAAATCTAACTCATCTAAAACTTCTGTATAGTCTTCCGGCATTATATCCGCTAGAGGTTTATCGATCAAACATATGATCATTGCTTCGATCACATTAGTACCGAAAGAGCGTCCTTGAATTTCAGGTGTAGTTGTAATCAGCTGTTTAATTCCTGAATTACGCAAAAGTTCAATATCGCTTTGAGTTACTGTATTAGTAACAATTGTTTTACCGTCTATATATTCTGGCAAATATCTTTTGATCATATGAAAATCACCAGCTATTACATCTGCCCACTCATAATACTTTTTAAAGCTGCTGTTAGAATCACGTTTTTCTTGTTTGTCTCCAATTGGATATAATAATTTAAAGGGTAGTTGAACTACAATCGGAGCTACAACAGGAGCAATGATATTATGCAGTGTTTTTAGCCGATAAATAGGAATCGATACCCCTAAAGCAAAAATTAAATCCCCATATATTGCTTCGCAACCTGCTTCAAGCAGAGATTCTGCCATGCCAAAACGATCCATCGCACTTACCATAAGCACTTTTTTTCCCTGCAGTAACTCAGGCTGCCTTTGTAAGATTTGGCTGATCACTCTTCGCTCTAAGGTATTTTTTAACCCGGAACCATCAACAATCGGAGTTTTTTGTGCAGCAGCAGCCATTTTTTTGGCCTGTCTGAAAGTATATTTTCTTTTTCCACCCCAAATGTATAAATCAATTCCTCCCATACCAAGCGCATCTACATTTCCATCTAGTTCTCGAATAAGATCCATCGCCTTGTGTAAATCGCCGTCAGTTCCTCTCCGCTCAAGGCAAAATTTTTCCCCGAGGAAAGTTACCTCTGCACGATGGTCGCGTTTTTTTGAACCAATGCTAACACTCACAATGTGTTTCATTAGACCATTCCACCCTTTACATTAGAAATTAATTCTATTAAGGCATCTGGTGCATAATTGACATCATGTTTCATAGGAGATCTCCCTAATTCTACACCGATAACAGTATCGCCCAAAAGTGCTTCAGCAAGCTGTACTCTCATATCAGAACCAATCATCACCACTACATCAAAATTACGCAGCTCTTTTAGTAGTTCCATCAAAAAATCAAGTAATGCTAATCCACTTTTGGATTCAATAAACTGCCAGCGTTCTTTATCAGTCATCAAAAAGCTGTAATCAACACCATATTTGTCACATACTTCTTCTAATTCAGTGCAGTTTTCTAAGGGAAATCCAATTACAGCAATAGAACCTCCTTTTCTTACTTCTGCCAGAGTTTCCAACCTTGAAACAAAAGTACGATCAACTCCAACTCTATCTGCTGCATCTTGCTGCGAAAAACCCGCAACCCGTAAAGATAAAATTTTGTCAATTGTTCTAATTGCCTTTTCTCTGCTAATTAATTTATCGCCAATCCGAATAAAATCCAAAATCAACTCCCTCCTTGTGCACATATTTGTTCACATTGATTTTATCAGAACAATTGTTTAAGAGCAAGCGTTTTTTCAAATTCTTCTAGCAATAATTTAACTTCATCATAAAGAGAGACCTGTTTAATTCTGCATTTAATATTCCGTGAATCGGGCAATCCCTTTAAATACCAAGCTAAGTGAGTTCTCATTTCCCGCACAGCAGATTCTTCACCAATTAAGTCCATCTTAAGTTTCAGATGCTTTAATGCTGCCGCAAATCTCTCCGCAATACTTGGTTCGGGAAGTACTCGTCCTGTTTCTAGATATGTCTTAATATGATTTGGAACCCATGGCCTTCCTAAAACGCCTCTTCCAATCATAATATGGTCACAGCCGGTTTGCTGAATTTTTTCTGCAGATAATTCGTCAATGATATCACCATTAGCTACAACGGGAATATTTACATGTTCTTTTATTTTTGTTATATAATCCCACTGGGCACTTCCCCTATAAAATTGTTCTCGTGTTCGAGCATGAACTGTAATCCAATAACCCCCAGCATCTTCCACTCTGCGAGCCACTTCCAAACAATTAATACTGTTTTGATCCCACCCCAAACGGATTTTCGCAGTCACAGGAATATTAACTTTTTCTACAACTGCTGCGACAATCTGTTCAATGAGCTTCGGCTGCTTCAGCAAAGCAGCACCATCACCGTTTTTAACTATTTTTGGAGTTGGACAGCCCATGTTTAAATCAATTATATCTGGTTGATATTCCTGCTCAATTAAACCTGCAGCTTCAGCTAAAATCTGCGGATCATGGCCAAATAACTGAACAGCTAATGGTCTTTCCTTAGGATCAGATTTAAGCAGCCGTTTAGTATTTCGATTGTTGTAAATCACCCCTTGAGCGCTGATCATTTCACTGACAACAAAATCACAGCCATAGCTCTTTACAACGAGTCTAAAAGCAAGATCAGTTATACCTGCCATAGGTGCTAAAATAACCATAATATCCTCACCACTTATTTACAGATAAAATAATAAAAAGCAGGGAGCAGCCCTGCTTAAAGATATCCAATTGATAATCTTTTACTCTTTTTCTGTTTTCTTTTTATCATATCTTTTCATAAACCGCTCGATGCGACCACCGGTGCTGGCGGCTTTTTGACGCTGCCCGGTGTAGAATGGGTGACACTTCGAACAGACTTCAACTCTAATCTCTTTTTTAGTTGATCTAGTAACAAAACTTTCTCCACACATACATGTTACGTGAGCCTCTTGATAATCAGGATGAATTCCTTCACGCATAACTTTCACCTCACTCTCATCACTACACGAAAAACATTATAACATAACACATTTAAAACAGCAAGAACTAGATTAATTTCTTAAATACTTTAATGGATCAACAGCCTTACCATTATATCTAATTTCAAAATGTAAGTGCGGACCTGTGGAAACACCAGTGTTACCGCTATAAGCAATCACATCTCCCCGCTTAACGGTCTGACCCACTTTTACTACATTGCGCGAATGATGAGCGTAACGAGTTTCAACTCCCTTACCGTGATCTATAATAACCATGATTCCGTAACCACCGTTAGTACCGCTAAAGATAACTTTACCATCAGCTGCGGCCTTAATAGGAGTTCCGGTAACCACAGCAATATCTACACCATTGTGCATCCGGCCCCACCGCATTCCATATTTCGAAGAAATTCGTGCCCGTGCAGGCCAATCAAATGCCTTTTGAATTTGACCATTTATTACTAACGCATCTTTAATCAGCAGTTGGGTCGCACCAGGAATCACCAATTTAGCTCCAGGCTGAATTTTACTCGCATCTTCTATGGAGTTAACCTCCATAATCTCAGCTAATGGCACTCCGTAACGCTGAGCTAATTCCCAAACACTTTCACCCTGAGCCACCTTGTGTAATACACCTTTAACAGTCAGAATCTGAAGCTGCTGTCCAACTCTAATACGATTACTGTTAGGAATATCGTTAGATGCTAAAATATTATCAATGGTAATTCCATAAGATATGGCAATATCCCACAGTGTTTCTCCAGAGCGGACCGTATGCACTAAAACAACAGGTTTTTCTCTTTCTTCTTCCGGATTCGGGTTTTCCATTTGCGGTATACTACCTGCATCTACTTTTAGAATCTCTAATTCAAGTACAGATTTATCGTCAACAGCATCAATGTCGTCAGCCTTGCTCTCATCAGCTGTACTCTTAGGGATAATTTCAATGACTTGCGGCTCCTGTCTGTTTAATAAGACATCCGGCTGCACTATTAAATTATTAGCTGAATCCGTAAGATAGTCTTCAGATTCACTTTCAGTTATAATTTGGGTCTGGCTGGGAATTTCGAAATCCCAATCAAATCCGCCTATATGCAACCTGCTATCTAAACGACCCATTAAAGAAAGGCTGAAAAAAGCCATCAAAATAAATAAAACCAATGGTCTTAGATAGCGTCGCCGACTACCCATAGTTATCCTCCTTTAGCAATACCCTTCTTCATTTTGTTCGCCATTAATTCTAAAAATCCTTTACGAATTCCTTAAATTCTCAGCAAAAGATGAATTAATTATTAAGTCTATTAATTCCGCATTAGACTTCGTGTTCCTTAACCGCTCATGCATTAACTCTAATGTTTCGGCCGGACTTAACGAACTCATAGCCTTTCTTAACAACCACATGGCTTCTAATTCTACTTTCGACAGCAGTAACTCTTCTTTGCGTGTTCCAGAACGATAAATATCTATAGCTGGAAATATACGCCTTTCTGCTAATCTACGATCTAAATGTAATTCCATATTACCGGTGCCTTTGAATTCTTCAAAAATAACATCATCCATTCTGCTACCTGTTTCAACCAATGCAGTGGCCAAAATAGTTAGGCTCCCCTGCTCTTCCAGCTTGCGTGCTGCTCCAAAAAATCTTTTCGGTCGGTGTAATGCGGCTGGATCAACTCCGCCAGAAAGCGTACGCCCGCTGGGTGGAACTACCAAATTGTGAGCACGAGCTAATCTGGTAATGCTATCGAGCAATAAAACTACATCTTTACCTGATTCGACCAAACGCTTGGCTCTTTCTAAAACCATATCGGCAACTCGTACATGATTCTCAGGAGGTAAGTCAAAAGTAGAATTAACTACTTCGCCGTCAACAGACCTTTTCATATCTGTTACTTCTTCCGGTCTTTCATCTATTAATAATACTATTAGTTCAATATCAGAATGATTCTTAGTAATTGCATTTGCTAGCTGCTTAAGAATTGTAGTTTTACCTGCCTTGGGAGGAGAAACAATCATACCACGCTGACCTAAGCCCAAAGGAGCAATAATATCAATTAATCTGGTAGCAATTATTGAAGACTCTGTTTCTAACCGCAGGCGCTGGTTAGGATAAATTGGAGTTAAATCATCAAAATTAGGTCTAATCAGTGCTAATTCAGGATCCGATAGGTTAACCGCAATAATTCTTAATAAAGCAAAATATCTTTCCCCTTCTTTTGGAGGTCGAACCTGACCGAGAACCTCATCTCCGACTTTCATATTAAATCTTCTGATTTGAGACGGGGATACATATACATCGTCATACCCGGGAGTATAATTGTCAACTCTGAGAAATCCAAACCCTTCTGTCATTATTTCTAATATTCCACTGATAAATAAAAGTCCTTCGTTTTCTGTTTCTGCCTTGAGAATCTGGATAATCAAGTCTTTTTTACGCAGATTTGAATAACCAGAAACAGACATCTTTTTAGCAATTTGCTGCAAATCGCTAGTAGTCATACCCTCTAACTGAGCAATTTCCAAACAATAAACACCTCATTTCCCAATTAAAAAGGCTCCAAGCGAGCCCTTTTTTGTACGTACCTGACGTACTTTTACGCCTTCCCGGCAGAGCTAAACTAACCTTGTATTACATTTTAAAAATATGGTTCAAGTTTCTTGACCAGGTCGGAATCTTACAAGCAACACTTCACCTTAATGGCTTAAGCCATTCTCCCAGATATGTATAAGATGCGGGCTGCATTTTAATCTCAGATAAACTATACAAATTTAACAAATCTTCTTGTGATGTAGCACCCATCAACATTGCACTGCCGCAATTAGAACAAACCAATTCTACTTTGTCAGGATAGACATCGATGCCTACAGCAGGATGTTGACATTTACAGCCGATTTTATTTGCAACCGCCAATTTCTGCAGATAAACCAAAATCGCCGACATAATCTCAGGTTCATAGAAATCTTCCGGTTGGAGTAAATCGCTATCAAAAGCACTAACAGCTTCTTCTACATTTTTAGAGCCCCCGAAAAAGCCTAATACATCGCCTCCGTCAGGCGAATAGAAGGTTAATAACGGTGCTCTCCAAAACTCTTTAAAGGAATAAAGTAATCTCACCCGGTTGCCTGAAGGACATAATAGTCTTACCTCATATCGCTGATTTTTCTTGACTATATGACCTTGGATAAATCCACATGCACACTGAAACGAGCGAGGAGAACACGACACTTCAAATAGTGAAAAATTATGGTACTGAAGCTGTTCACAAGCCGGGCAATACAAAGCCATAGTTCTCTCACCAGAAACCAACACTTGACAATTCCCCCTATCATTTCTATAGGTATTATTCGCTAAAAGCCTACGGATCCCTCTTGAAAGAAGGGGAATTTTTCGACATCTTTAATCCTGCCATAGATATCATAATATATAAGCAGATTGCCTGACGGAGTAGAGAACTCTTTAATTGTATAATCCACAATAATTAATTCTACTTTTCCCAGTTCATTGAAAAAAAACAATCCTTCTTGATATCTTTCATCTGTAATCGGGCGCATTGACTCCAAAGCAACCAACCGCCCTTTCCGATAAACTTGTACGCCTGCTTCTAGTAACAAAATCTCAATTTTATCATCAATTAAAACCCGAATCTCATTTTGCTCTACAAAAATCTCAATTATTTCTCCATGTAATATTTCTGCTGAATCATTACTATAAGCTAAATTGGAAAAACTCAAAACAGCTAAAATAAGGAAAAACATAAAATATACAGATCTCATTATGCATACCCCTTTCTATCAAAGAGTATGCATCATTAATTGGTAAACTATACAAAATAATCTCAGGTCATTATCTGCAGCCCTTTTCTTACTAATGCTGCTTCAATAAATCCTTTAAACAAGGGATGAGCTCTATTAGGCCTCGACTTGAATTCAGGATGAAATTGACAACCTATAAACCAAGGGTGTTCAGGCAATTCAATAATCTCCACATTAACACCA
>JAAZMN010000002.1 GCA_012798795.1 Bacillota bacterium
AGTACGCCGTCAGACATATAAAGTCCTCCGACTGCTTGTAAGCACAGGGTTTCAGGTTCTATTTCACTCCCCTCCCGGGGTGCTTTTCACCTTTCCCTCACGGTACTGTTCTCTATCGGTCGCCGGAAAAGTATTTAGCCTTGGAAAGTGGTCTTCCCAGATTCCTACGAGATTTCTCGTGTCTCGTAGTACTTACGAAATTACGCAAGCTTTTATCCTTTTCGTCTACAAGACTTTCACTTCCTATGGTTGTTCTTTCCAGAACATTCGACTAAAGATAAAATGTCTTGATGAGGTACCGCAATTCCCTCTTGTAACTCGTGCAACCCCGGTAAAACAACGCTTGCGGGCTTCTGCATTTTACCAGTTTAGACTCTTCCCCGTTCGCTCGCCGCTACTTAGGGAATCTCTCTTGATTTCTTTTCCTCGGGATACTTAGATGTTTCAGTTCCCCCGGTTCCCTTCCTTACCCTATGTGTTCAGATAAGGATACCACCCTATTAAAGGTGGTAGGTTGCCCCATTCGGACATCCACGGATCAAAACCTGCTTGCGGCTCCCCGTGGCATTTCGGTGCTTACCCCGTCCTTCATCGGCTTCCGGCGCCTAGGCATTCGCCATACGCTCTTGATAACTTGACCTAAAGATTAGATATTAAGAATCCTAAGAGTATTTCACGAAAGAACTCTTCTCATTAATTGTAGAGAGTTACTTACATGTTACCCTTATTTGATGAATCTCTTCATCACTGTTGTGTAGTTTTCAAAGTGCAATAATAATTTGTGCGGTACCTGATTACACAGTAATCAGTGCACATATAAGTTTCCTTGCACAAGCAAGAAAATCTCAAACCTATTGCCGAATAACACTAAACACTTTTATCGGCGAAATTTATCTTACCATGTATACTAGCGATTGTCAACCCTATTCAACAGATAAAACACAATAAATAAGAAATAAATAAAAGGTAAATAAAGCATTTATTCGGCAAAAGAGTTTCTATTCGCACTCATTGCTGTGTTCATGTTGGTGACAAATTTCACCTGTCGCTCTAAGACTACCCGCTAAATAGTTTTCAACCGCATCTTTTGCTTTACCTTCAACTCCGGTAATGACCTCGATATCGAGGTTGCTAAATATGTCTACCGCTCCTTGACCCATTCCTCCAGAAATAATAACCTTAACTCCTAAGTCATTAAGGAATCTTGGTAAAAAGCCAGGCCTATGTCCCGGATTAGCAATGGATTTACTGCTAATTATCTTTTCCCCTTCAGTTTCAAAGATATTAAAATTCTCACAATGTCCGAAATGTTTCGTCACTATGTCCTTCTCACTGGCAACTGCAATCTTCATTTCTACTCCTCCATTTTCTTTAAAATATCAACAATACTATCTAACCAATTACCTTGAAAATCTTCAACTAGACCTTGGTCAACCATTGATGACAATTTTATATCAATAGGCAGTTCTGCCAAAACATCGATGTTATATGTTTCAGCAATTTCTTGAATATGACTTTCTCCAAATACATTGACCCTAGTACCGCAATCAGGGCATTTAAGGTAAGACATGTTCTCAACCATTCCGAGAATGGGCACGTTCATTAATTGAGCCATCTTTACTGCTTTGGAAACAATCATCGAAACCAATGCTTGCGGCGATGTAACAATGATGACTCCGTCAACAGGCAGAGACTGAAATATAGTCAGAGGTGCATCTCCGGTACCAGGAGGCAAGTCCACAAACATGAAGTCAATATCACCCCAAATTACATCTGACCAAAATTGTTTGATTACACCAGCAATAATCGGTCCACGCCATACTACAGGATCAGTAGTGTTTTGTAACAAAAAATTAATTGACATAATACTAATTCCGGTTTTACTAACAACGGGTAAAATACCCTGCTCAATACCTTGAGCTTGTTGCTGAATTCCAAAGGCTTTAGGAATAGACGGTCCTGTAATGTCTGCATCTAATACTGCGGTTCGATAACCTTTGCGATTCATTAATACTGCCAGCATGGAAGTTATCAGTGACTTTCCGACTCCCCCTTTACCACTGACAATACCGATAACCTTTTTTACGTTGCTCATTGCATTTTGCTCTACCAAAAAACTCGATGATTGTTGTTCTTGACTGCCCTTCATCTTTATCCTCCAATTTTTTATTCAACTAATAGTTTCACTAAATTTTCCCATACTTCCTTCACTGCATCTGCTGCATCGCAGTGATAATCAATAATACTTTTTTGATTATTTACAGCTTCCAATATTGTCTCGTCAAAAGGAATTCTTCCTACTATCTCTATGTTCTCACGTTCACATAGTGATTGAATTCTATTAGAATTGTCCAAATCAATATCATATTTGTTAATGCAGACTGCAGTATCAACTTCAAATATTTTTGCTGTCCGAACAATTCTTTCCAGATCACTAATTGCTGAAATAGAAGGTTCAGTTACAATCAATGCCAAATCAACTCCGCTTAATGATGCAATAACCGGGCATCCGATTCCCGGCGAACCGTCAATAATAATTAGATCGGCTGCGGTAACTTCGTCTAATAACTGCTTCTTTACGGAAGCTACAAGTTTGCCCGACACTCCATACCCCATTCTTAATTGTGCTGTAGAAAAAACAAAATCATTTTTATACAATTCAAGTCTGCCTGATACTGTTTTTTCCATTGAAACTGCTTTTTCAGGACAAATTATTTCGCAAACACCGCAGCCCTCGCAGCTGTAAATTTCGACTTGATAATGGTTATTTACCTTACTTATAGCATCAAACCGACAGTGTTCAGCACACAACCCACACCCAATACAGCGATTAGTATCAATTATAGCTTTATCCATACCATAATAATCCGAAATCTGAGCTTCTCCTGATAGATGCAGCAATAAATGCAAATTCGGAGCTTCCACATCACAATCCGCAAAAGTATCCGCCTCTGCTAATTTAATAAAGGCAGTAGCCAATGTTGTTTTTCCTGTGCCGCCTTTACCGCTGATTATCAATAACTGCTTCATGGCCTGCCTCCTTAATGATCTGCTTGTATAGTTGGGAAAACACAGCTTGATAATCTCTGTTTTCTTCAACCGCAATTAGCCCTTTAGCTCCTATTACGGATAGATATAGATCAAATCCTATTCTCGCTAAAATTGAGAGGTTATTTTCCTGACAAAACTGCTCCACAGGATTTAATTCATTTAAATATTTGTTTATTACCACTCCGCATGGCTTATTTAACAATCTGGCTAGTTCATGGATCATGCTAAGATTATGAACACTTAAAAGTGTTGGCTCAGTAACTAAAACACAATAATCCGCATCTTTAATGCTCTCCATTACTGTACAAGAAGAACCAGCTGGACAATCAATTACAACAATATTTTCCTTATCGCAAGCATGATCTAATAAGTGCTGAATAATTGGAACCCCAGATTCTTCACCAGGATTCATAATACCTGTAATTACAGTTAAATTCTTATAAGTTCCCATCTGCACATTACCTACCGATTTGTCTATTTCCGACAAGGCATTATCAGGACATATTAGAGAACATCCACCACAGGAGTGACACAGTTCAGAAAAAATCAGTAAGCTGTTGTTAATATATGCCAATGCGTTGAATTTACAAAATTCAACGCATTGACGGCACCCGCTGCACTTTGTGGTATCAACTACTGGAACTTTCACATAAACTTCTTCGATAGAAGTCAAATCCGGTTTGAAAAACAAGTGCCCGTTTGGTTCTTCCACATCGCAGTCAAGATAAATCGCATCCGATATAACCGCAGCAAGATTAACTGATACGAAAGTCTTACCGGTACCGCCTTTTCCGCTCAATACTGCAATTTTCAAATTATGCTCCTCCATGATGATGAAACCCAGGATGAATATTTTCGAGCTCTTTAAGTTCTCCGGCATTAAAAGCTTGGATGCTTTCCTGAATATCATCTGAAACTGTTTTATAAATTTTAACTCCTGCCGCAGTTATAACTTCTGCTGCGTTTTTTCCACACCGGGGAGTTAGTAAAGCTTCTGCACCCTGATCAACAATTAATTGTGCGGCAATAATTCCTGCTCCACCCTGACTGGCAGTAGCTGTACTATTTGCAATGAACTGTTTTTCCTCTGTCTCAGTATCAAAGAGGAGAAAAAACGGTGCCCGTCCGAAGGATGGACTGATGTTTGTGTTTGCTAAAGCACCATCTAATACCGGTATTGCAATTTTCATATAAAGGTCCCCCTTAAAAATGTCTTCCTTTGTGACCATGCTGATGTCTTCTACAGTGACCGCGACCACATCCATAAATGTCTATTTGCCCATCACAGATTTTGTAATCACCGCCTTCTATCCTTAAAACCTTTCCATCAACTAATGCTTGTGCAAGTTTCTTTCGCGCATCGTTATAAATTCGCTGAACGGTAGTTCTTGCTACATTCATTCTTTGTGCACATTCTTCTTGAATTAATCCTTCATAATCGATCCACCGTATTGCTTCATATTCTTCAACCGACATGATTACAACTTCCGCCTCTAAATAATCGGGGTCTAACGGCCCGAAAATATTATTTTCCGGTAAATAACACACTCTTCGCCGCTTCCTTGGTCTGGCCACAATTTCACACCTCAATCAACCTTTTTTTCAACAGAACCATTATTCTTCTTCAATATTGTCTAATTGGTCAGAAATATAATCCAGTTCTTGTTTAAGCAGCTCTTTTTGCTCTAGCAGCCATTGTCTTTTGGATTTAGCCGGAATAGGATATCTTTCAACAGTACTATAGCCATAACCTCTACCGTGGCCTCTACCATAACCTCTACCGTAACCATAATATCCACGTCTCCTACCAAACCTTGGAACCCTTCGCACTTCTAATGAAGAACGCGGAGTGTAACAATAACCAAATCCTCCACCAGTCATCGGACCATCACCCATTGGACCTGTTCCATCAAATCTAGGCATATTGCCCCTCCTTTCTTCAGTTATTGACATATGTTCATTTCATTTCAATTCTATTATATCTCTTTTTGGGCATATGTCAATAACTATCTTAATTCAAGATTATTTTCAAGGAGTTCGAAACTAAAATCACGAATAATAGCATAGAATCTACTACTTGAGGTGAATTAAATGTGCGGACGATTTACGCTTACAAGTGATATAGATCTACTGCTTTACCGATTTTCTGCAATTCTTATGTCCGATTTAAAATATACACCCAATTATAATATTGCACCTACTCAAACCATTTTGGGAGTAGTAAAAGAAGCTGGAAACACTGTGTTAAAACCTTTTACCTGGGGCCTAATTCCATTTTGGAGTAAAGACTCGAAAATCGGTGTTAAAATGATTAATGCACGCAGTGAAACACTTACCCAAAAACCCAGTTTCAGAAATTTACTGCCAAATCGGCGCTGCTTAATCCCAGCCAACGGTTTTTATGAATGGATGAAAATACCCCAGGCTAAACAGCCTTACTATATAAAACCTAAAAAAGATGAGTTGTTTTCTTTTGCTGGTTTATGGGATTCGTGGTCAGCACCATCAGGAGAAACTATTTATTCCTGTACAATTATTACTACTGAAGCTAACGATTTAATCAAACCAGTTCATAAACGGATGCCAGTAATTCTTTCACCTGAACAAGAACATATTTGGCTGGATCAAAACATTACTAAAAATGCTCTCTTATTACCTCTATTAAAGCCCTTTCCCAGCAAATTG
>JAAZMN010000007.1 GCA_012798795.1 Bacillota bacterium
AAAAATTACTATCCTCAAGATGATCCAAGTAAACCTCCTTTGGTTTTGTGGCGCAGCCATGCTAACTTATTGTTTTATAATTGGCTTAATTACTATGTATACCAAGTTACACCTTATGATTTGTATGGTACATGAAGTTGAAACAATAATATTTGAATACAAACAAGGTAAAGCTTAATCATAGATAGAATTTATATATAGTACCTATTTTGTATATTGTGAGGGGTCGTTTATGAAAATATTTGATTACCTAAAAGAGCGTGATTATGAACAGCTGATCTTTTGTCAGGATCGTGATACGGGCTTAAAAGCGATTATTTGTATTCATGACACAACTTTAGGGCCGGCTTTAGGTGGCTTGAGAATTTGGGATTATGAGTCAGAAGAGGAAGCAATTGTGGATGTTTTAAGGTTAGCTCGGGGAATGACTTATAAGAATGCAGCGGCGGGATTAGACTTTGGTGGAGGGAAAGCCGTAATACTCGGAGACCCGGCGAAGGTTAAAAATAAAGAGCTGCTTCACGTTTTTGGTAAATACGTTGATAGTTTAGGTGGGCGTTATATAACTGCTGAAGATATGAATAGTACTACCGAAGATATAGCATGTATAAACGAAGTAACCGATTTTGTTGTTGGTCTTAAAGAAAAAAGTGGGAATCCGTCTCCAATAACAGCTTTTGGGGTGTATAAAGGTATTCTAGCTGCTGTTAATGAGGTTTACGGAAATCTCGATTTAACCGATAAAGTAATCGCGGTTCAGGGTTTGGGTATGGTAGGGTACGCTTTATGCGAGTACCTGCATAAAGCAGGTGCCCAACTTTATGTCACTGATATTGACGAAAAAAAGGTTACAAGAGCTGTAAAAACGTTGAATGCATCAGCAGTTGCTCCTAATGAAATTTATGGTCTGGCTTGTGATATTTTTGCTCCTTGTGCAATGGGTGCAGTGATAAATGCTGATACGGTTGACCTATTTCAATGTAAAATTATCGCAGGTTCGGCAAACAATCAATTGGCGGATGAAAAATACGGCGAAATTTTAATGGAAAAAGGGATATTATATATTCCAGACTATGTAATTAACAGCGGAGGGGTAATCAATGTTTCGGAAGAAATGAAGGGCTATAATAAAGAGAATGCTATGGTCAGAGCCGCTGCAATTTATGACAGCGTTACAAAAATAATTGAAATATCTAAAAAAGATCAGATTTCTACTAGAATAGCAGCGGATAGAATGGCTGAAGCAAGAATTGCATTAGAGAAGAAAGCAAAATAGTTTTAAGACACTAAATCAGTTGAAGTCCTCATTTACTATAGGGGAGGACTTTTTTCGCATTATGTTGAATTTACTATTATTAAGTTGGAAAATACAGGTAAAGATAAATGAGTAGAGAACAATTATGTATAGATAATAAAAGATGAACAAGGATCATGGAGGTGTGGAATTTGAGTAGATTTCGCAGTTTGTCGTTTAAGATATCAATTATGTTTACTGTTGTTGCTTTGATACCGTTGATTATCGGAATGAGTTATTCAGTAATAATTGGGCAGAGGACGCTTACTGATGCAATTCAGCAGGAAATTACTTTGTTAGGTGATAAAAGTATCGAATATATTGAAGAATGGTTTAATCAGCGGATGAAAGAAATGAAGGTTATAGCCGAATATCCGGCAGCGCGTGACTTAGATTTACAGGTACTGAGTCCGATATTGGCTGCTTCAGAACGTCAATTACAGCATTATGAAAACATTATTTATGTGGATGCAGATGGGCAGGGGCTAACAGCCTCGAATAAAGATTTTGATGTAACTGGATTCAATGTTTGGGATCGCGATTGGTTTCAGCAGGTTTTAACCGGAGAGGATACTTTTTCTGAACCTCTGCTGTCAAGAGTTACTGGAAATTTAGTGGTAACTGCAGCTGCCCCGATTATTAAAAATGGAGTTTTCCAAGGAACGGTAAGAGGAGCAGTTCAACTAGATACATTGTTTGAACTTGTGGCAAATCAAGAAGTAGGTTATGGCGGCCAAAGTTATTTAGTAAATAAACAGGGTGTTCCTGTTACAACTGTGCAGGGGTTGGATGATAATGCTCAAAACCCATTGAATACAAAAGCGGTGGAAAAGATACTGCAGCAGGAACGGGGCTTTTCCCGTTATATAGGTCCTGGTGGTAATGAAGTTTTTGGCATGTATGCTTATATGCCATTAGCAGGATTGGGTTTAATTATTGAGGTTCCCGTGAAAGAAGCTTTAAGTACAACTACCAGCTTAGCTGCACGGAGTGTAGTGTTTGCCTGTATCATCGGCGTATTATCGCTTGTCATTGGTTCGCTTTTTGCCCGTTATTTAGTTGTACCGATTAAAAAAATAGTAGCAGCGCTGGCCAGGTTGAGTCAGGGTGATTTATCGGGCACAATTTCGGTAGACAGAAAAGATGAAATAGGCAGTATTCAAGTATCAATTCAAGAAATGCAATTTCAATGGCAGACAGTTTTGAGTGAGATTAATGAATTAGTAAAACAAACCATGGCTATTAGTGAGCAATTGGCAGCAGCAAGTCAGCAGAATTCAGCTTCTGTTGAAGAAGTAGCATCTTCAGCAAGCAGTTTTGCACAAACTGTATCCGGGGTACGAAGTAAAACTGTTCAAATGACCGAGCATTCCAAACAAACAAGTACAGTGGCATTAACAGGGCAGAATCAGATGGAACGTGCTATTGAGTCTATGGAAGATAGTGTGGTGTCATCAAAAGAAGCAATGAAAGCCCTTGCTAGTGTTTCTGAACAAGCTAAAGAGATTCAATCAGTAGTTAATATAGTCTCTGAGATAGCTGATCAAACGAATCTTTTAGCTTTGAATGCAGCAATAGAAGCAGCACGTGCCGGTGAACAGGGACGGGGCTTTGCTGTGGTAGCAGAAGAAGTTCGGAAACTGGCAGAGCAGAGTCAAAGCTCTATCGAATCTATAGTTTCAATAGTAAAGAATTTACAAAGACAAATAAGCAAAGCTGTTGAGATTATCAATAGTACTGATGTAACAGTTGTTGATGCCAGCAATGTTTTTGAGCAGACGAATAAAGTATTCCAAGATATTATGGAAAAGATGAGAAATACATTGGAGCTTGTAAATGAGGTAACTGAAAATACTGCAGATCTTGATTTGACAAGTCAAGAAATATCTGCCGCTACTCAACAGCAGGCTGCATCTACTGAAGAAGTTGCAGGAACTGCAAATATTATCAGTGGCATAGGCAATCAATTAGGAGAGTTGATGAACAGGTTTAAACTTTAGATGATAGATTATGGGAAGGCGGAGGAAAGAACAATTCCGATGAGATTTTCCCTTGTCAATAACGCTGAAGTCAAGTATGCTGTAAGTAGATATTAATATGAAAGCGAGGTGGGTACAGTGATTTTAACAACAATAGTAGATTTTTCCGGTGATAGCAGAGTTATTCAAGCTTTTAAGTGTGTTGGCCTACCTCGGACAGGTTATTGACATAGAGAAACCTGAATATGATTTTTTGTTGTGGCCAACGCTCTGATTTAATCAGGATAAGGAGGACGTTGGCCTTTATGTATGTAAATGCAAAAAAAGTGCTCCCTAAACATCTTCTCCGTGAAATACAGAAGTATGTCCAGGGTGTAGAAGTCTATATTCCGCGAAAACCGGAAGCAAGGATGGGTTGGGGTGAGCGGAATGGAACACGAAAATATATTACAGAACGCAATAATGAGATCATTAGTCGATTTCGCCAAGGTGAAAGCATTCATTCTTTAATGGATAAGTATCACTTGGGTTATGACAGTATTCGCAAGATTGTAAGTCCGTATAGGAAAAAATAGTTCCCATCTATACTTGGTCAGTTTCGTCATTTGTTTTCTGATATAATATATTTGGGAGTGGGACCCACTACTAACTCTCGAAAGGGGGGATGATCAATATGATCTTCTGGAGGTATGGCAAACTTTAGGATAACCTAATTTGCCTATTCAGAAATGAAGCAGGCTCGGATGCTTATAGTTAGACTCCGGGCCTGCTTTTTTGATTCTTATTTAAGATATCTATCAAAGAACGGATCGTAATTCGCTGGTTCTAAGTATAAACTTTTCGTTAAAGCGGTCAAATCACTTTCTACATCTTTCCCATAGAAATGGTGATCGCAAAAGTCCAGTAAATATATCATGTCTTCATCGGTAACCATATGGCCCTGCTTATGAAGGAGAATGGCAATATGGTCGTTTAGTTCCAGAAAGTCAAAAACTTCTTTAGCTGCTAGATAAGTTACCCACATTCCGGGAGGATTCGTCCAGTCTTCATACAGATAAGATCCGGTGATAAATAGATATCGTGGTTCATCTGCACATAAAGCTGCCAGTAAATGCTGGTCAAAAGGAAGAACAGCGGCCTGTTTAAATTTAAGAAAGTTATCATTAAACCAGTGCCGCTCGCCGGAGGATTGGAGACTGCCTAAGGGTTCGTTGGCAGACATTGTATATGGGTTTGACAGCCCTAGGGTAGAATAATCGTAGACTTTACCTTCCGATGTGTAACGGAAACTTGCCATTCCTCCTGCACCTGAGCAGGCAGGAACAGTTACTTTAATGCGTTTATCAAAAGCTCCGGCTACAGCAGCGGCTTTCCCCCAGCGAGAAACTCCGGTTACAATACTGTATTCCGGATTGATATTCAACTCAGCTCCAGCACCAGTCTCTAAAGAATCAAGGATTTTGCTGACACCCCATGACCATGCCATTAGGGCACCTGTTTGTTCTGTCCAGAAATCCCCATATGGATATAGTTCATAGAATACTCCGGCACGGGTTAAATTATCTGCTGCTATAACTTCTGTATTCAGGGTGATTATTGCATAACCGCGATTGTTGGCATAATCTGTCTGGCCTAACCAGCCAAATGCGATAAGCACCGGGTAACCG
>JAAZMN010000003.1 GCA_012798795.1 Bacillota bacterium
ATTATTGAAGACTGGCTGGTACATGGTATTACCAGTGAACAGGCTTTTAGAGCGTATTGGGAAGATGACCAAAGTAAGGTAAGATTGGCTAAGGATGGAGGTAAAAATGTTAAGGGTACGAGATGGAGACAAGTGTTTGGCAGAGATTATCAGTACAAAGAAAGAGAACCGGCAGCTAAAGGTTTCTTCGCGTTCTTGGATGATTAAATACGGCATTCGCCGCTGTTATCAGCTTATACCGAAAGAAACCTGCCCAGAGTGCGGTCAATCTTTGACGAAAGTCTATCGTCTTCATCCTTTTATGATGCCGGCTGGTTTTGGTCGGGGTATATGGCTGAAAAACGATTGTAATTGCAGTACCCAAAAGCAGTTGGATATTCGCAAGCAGTTAGATAAAGCGATGATTCGCCCCCGGTCACTACCGGTGTTACCTGAAGCACTGCGCAGCCATACATTTGCAGATTTTGCAGTAGAAAGTTTTAATGAGAGTGCTTTTAGCGTTTGCGTAAAGTTTGCTAAGAACTTCAGCAAAAATCATGACGGAAAAGGACTGATTATCTGCGGCAAATCAGGTCGAGGTAAAACACATTTAGCATGCGCAATTATTAATTATTTAGAGGCGCAGTATAATACGGCATTTGCTCATGTTCCTACGCTTTTGGAAAAAACACGTCAAGGCCAGGGGAAATTGGAGCAGCTTTTAAATGCGGATTTATTAGTACTTGATGATTTAGGCGGTGAGCGGGGGTCGGAATGGGCATTAGAAAAGCTGTTAATCATAGTTGATGGCAGATTAAACAATCTGAAGGCAACAATATATACTACCAACTTTAATTTTGACGAGTTGGAACTGCGGGTGGGTTCGCGTTTAGCTTCTCGTATTCTCTATAACTCCTGTGGTTTAGTTGTACAAGGGCCTGACTGGCGCCAGATCAAATACCGCAGAGCCGGCGAGAAGTAAATAAACAAGAAGAAAACAATAAAGAGCTATCAGTCACATACTGTGCTGCATAGCTCTTTTTATTTACAGAATTTTGCTGAGAAATGCTTGAGTGCGGGGGTGTTGAGGATTATTAAACAGCTCATCGGGAGTATTTTCTTCAATTAATAATCCGTCGTCCATGAAAATTACCCGGTCACTTACTTCTCGGGCGAAACCCATTTCATGAGTGACCACTATCATTGTCATTCCTTCATTTGCTAAACTTTTCATTACGTCAAGTACTTCGCCGATCATCTCTGGGTCTAGTGCAGAAGTAGGTTCGTCAAAAAGCATGACTTTTGGACGCATTGCTAAAGCACGGGCAATAGCTACTCGCTGCTGCTGTCCACCTGATAGCTGTTCAGGAAAGCTTTCGGCTTTATCCGATAAGTTTACCTTTTCCAGTAGATTTAGACCTTGCTCAACTGCGATATCTGGTTGGATATTTCTCACTAATTTTGGTGCGAGAGTAATATTATCGATAACTTTCATATGTGGAAATAAATTAAAGCGTTGAAATACCATTCCCATTTCTCTTCTTATCAGATTGAGATTTTCATTAGGATTAATCACACTGCCTTCAAAGATAATCTCACCACTAGTAGGTATCTCAAGGAAATTTAAGCAGCGTAAAAAAGTGCTTTTGCCGCTACCCGAAGGTCCGATAACTACTACCACTTCGTTTTGTTCAATACGAGTGGTTATTCCTTTAAGAACATGCAGCTGATTAAATTTCTTATGAAGATTATTGACTTCGATAATTGCCATTTTTATTCACCTACCCTTAAGCGGCGTTCCAATATACTGACTATCCTTGAAATTGTTACCGTCATAATTAAGTACAAAATCGCAACAACAAAATATACTTCGAAGGGCCGAAAAGTTCGTCCTACAATTATCTGGCCTTTTCGCACCAATTCCTCTAGGGCAATTGCGGACACCAGCGAAGAATCTTTTAACAGCGCAATAAATTCATTACCTAATGGAGGTACTATATGGCGAAATGCCTGCGGTAAGATAATGTGTCGCATTGTCTCTGCGGGCGTTAAGCCTAAGGAAAGAGCAGCTTCTGATTGCCCTTTCTCAACTGCTTGAATTCCGGCTCGAACTATCTCTGCTACATAAGCCCCACTATTAATACTCAGTGCGATAACAGCGGCAATAAACGGCCATATATCGACAATAGAAGGGGAAATCTGGCCTCCCGTTATTGAAGGGATTCCATAATAGATAATGAAAATTTGAACCAGCAAAGGAGTTCCTCGCATAAAATCCACATATATACTTGCAAGATAACGAAATGGCCCTTTTGTCAAACGCAGCAGGGCAGCTAAGGTGCCTAAAATTATACCAAAAAAAACGGCTATAGTCGTTAATTTTATTGTCAGCCATGCTCCCTGCAGTAATAAAGGCACTGAGCTAATAACTAAATCCCATCGAAAATCCATAAATTATCCTCCTAATCACAAAAAAGGTGCGTATTAAAATTCAGAATACGCACCTTTTAGACAGCCCTATTTTGCGCCAAACCATTTCTCAACAATTTTGTCATAGGTTCCATCGGCTTTTATCTGATCTAGTGCAGCATTAATTTTTGTAAGTAATTCTGTATCTTGTTTTCTCATGGCAAGTCCGAAGTAATCATTGGCAGATACAGGGCCCAAATGCTTTAAGGGTGCATTAGGGTTGCTGGCTAAAAATGCCTCAGCAACCGGTAAATCCAAAATCGATGCATCCGCTACACCGAGAATAACATTATGTAGTGCTTCTGGAGCGGTATTGTAGCGATTTATTTTTACACCGGGAATTTCTTCTGCTGCAAAATCACCCGTAGTGCTGATTTGTACGGCAATAGTTTTGTTAGCTAGATCATCCAATGACTTAATAACATTATTATTATTTTTTATCATAATAGTAAGCACTGATGTAAAATAAGGTTCTGAGAAGTTAACTTGCTTTGCGCGTTCCTCAGTAATTGACATTCCTGAAGCGATTACATCGATATTCCCATTAAGCAGACTTGGAATCAGGCCATCCCATGATAGGTTAAGAAACTCAATTTCATAACCCATAACTTCACCAAGAGCTTCCACTAAATCAACATCAAATCCCGTAACTTTGTTGGTTTTCTCATCTACAAATTCAAATGGGACAAATGTTGCTTCTGCGGCAGCTCTTAAAACAGGTTTCTCAGCTAGTGCTGTTGAAGACATACCAATAAGCAAAATGATTACTGATAAAAGAAGTGCTGTTTTTTTCATTCTTAATTTCCTCTCTCTATTAGATTTCAAAAGCTTGTTTTGCACTAATTATGTATATATATACACAAAAAGAGCTAAAACTTAAGGTTATTATAGCAGGAAGTGAGATAATATGCAAGAGTATGTTTGTTAAAAAATACGTAAAACTTATTTAAAAAGTTAAGGGCATAATATAAAGGGTGATAGAATTGGAGATTTTTGCAGATTATCATACTCATACAAAATACAGTCATGGCAAGGGAACAGTGCTAGATAATGTAGCTCAAGCTGTGAAAATAGGGTTAGAGGTAGTAGGGATTAGCGATCATGGGCCTGCCCATATGATGGGCATTGGTATAAAAGGTTTACATATTCTGGACCGAATTAGAGCAGAAATCAATACGAGTATGCAGCTGTATCCTACCGTCAAGGTAAAATTAGGAGCAGAAGCGAATATAATAAGTATTGAAGGAGATATTGATATTCCTCAAGAGTATCAAGACAAACTGGACTTTTTACAGGTCGGTCTGCATGTAATGGTACGTCCTCTCCGATGGTCTGATGGATTAAATAGGCTATCAGCTCATTATTTACGAGGATTTAGTGCAGGTTTTAGCAGGAAATCTAGATTGTTGAATACAGAAGCACTGATCAATGCTGTTTATCGGCATAAAATAGATATAATTACTCATCCTCATCACCGGTTTAACATAGACTCAAAGGAATTAGCACGCGCTTGTGCACAGCAAAATACAGCTTTTGAGATTAATACTAGTCATCGGAATATGACGGTGGAGTTAGTTGAACTAGCTGCTAACGAAGGGGTAGATTTTGTAATCGGCAGCGACGCTCACCATCCTAAGCGTGTGGGCGATTTTGAGTATGGAGTGGCTTTAGCTAAAATGGCAGGTTTGTCCGTAGAACAGATTCGCAATGCCCGCAGGCTAGTTTAAATCTGCAATAATATAGGTGAATTTGGCAGGCAGAGGAGGCAGAAATATGGAGCATTTAAAATGGCTGATGCCTGGAATGAAGATTAAGCGCTGGATAGCACTAATCGTACTTGGTGTATTATTATTTGGTTTAGGTATTACCATTATACTAAATACTAAATTCCTGTCTGCACTTGAAAAAAATATTTTGGCATTAGCATCAGATATATTTTCTGATAAGCATTGGTTGTTTGGAATCGTAATAATCGGATTGGGTATTTATTGCATCTATATTGGGATGAAGTATATAATTCGTTCTATTGTTGAAACCCTATCTCCTACAGAGGTAGACGATTTAGTTAATACAATTTATCGCAAACGCAGTTTACAAAAAGGACCTCATATTGTAGTTATCGGCGGTGGAACAGGTTTGTCTACGCTGCTTAGAGGTTTGAAATTATACTCCAGTAACATCACTGCCATTGTTACCGTAGCGGACGATGGCGGCAGTTCAGGTAAAATCCGTGATGAGCTGGGAATTCTTCCGCCCGGAGATATTCGCAATACTTTGGTAGCATTAGCTGATACAGAACCTTTAATGGAGAGACTATTTCAGTATCGATTTTCTTGGGGAGAAGGTTTATCGGGGCACAGCTTCGGTAATTTATTCATTGCAGCTATGACTGATATAACTGGAGATTTTGAAACAGCCATTCGCGAGTTTGGTAAAGTATTAGCTGTTGGCGGTATGGTCTTGCCTTCAACTTTGGAAACAGTAAGATTAAAGGCAGTTTATGCTGACGGTTCGGAAATAATCGGAGAAAGTAAGATTCCGAAAGTAGGTAAATCAATAGAGGCGATCAGTTTAGTACCGCAGTACATCGAACCGCTGCCTGAAGCATTAAAGGCAATTGCTTCTGCCGATTTGATTGTGTTAGGTCCAGGCAGTTTATATACCAGTATTATTCCCAATTTATTAGTCAATAAAATTAGTGAGGCATTAGTAAATTCTCAAGCTCTTAAAGTATATGTTTGTAATGTCATGACTCAACCGGGCGAAACAGATAATATGTCGGCCGGCGATCATATTAGAGCAATTTTTAAACATACTGGGCAGCGCAAAATATTTGATTATGTGTTATTGAACAATGCACGATTAACTGCTTCACAGGCTCGGAAATACAGTGCTCAAAATTCTTGTCCGATTAAGTTAGATTTAGAGCAGGTAAAGCAATTAGGAGTGATACCTGTTTGTGCTCCGTTACTTGATCAAAGTGCACTGGTTCGTCATGATTCGGCAGGATTAGCTAGAGAATTAATTAAGTTAATTCTGAAAACGTGGTAACTAAATAACCGGTTTTAAAACAGCATCCATCCTCATATGATTTTTTGAGGAGGCGATGGTGTGAAACGATTAGCAACTGTATTTCTAATAGTGGTTCTTGTGGGTATTGTAGGGCCTTTTTTTCGCCAGATTGAACGCCGTATTGTTGGGGTAAATTCAAATGTATATTTAGGGAATCGCAGCATGGAGTATTATTTTGAGAAAGAGGTTCGTCTTATAGTGCGTGAGCTTGCACGAGATATCAATCAAGATGAGGTGAATGCCAATATAGATAAAGAAACCGGAGGAATTGTTCCAGAAAGAAATGGAATCCTGATTGATATTGAATTTACTGTCGAGCAAGTGATGGCTGCACCGTCAAATACTCGAATTGAACCGACTTTTATAGAGATAATACCGCTGATCCGCACTGAACATCTGGAACCGCTTCGAGATATTTTGGGAGACTTTAGTACTTCTGTCATGGGTTCGCCTGGAAGAGTGACTAATATGCGTTTATCACTGGCTGCTATTAACAATACTCTGCTGCTGCCCGGCGAGGTGTTTTCTTTTAATGAAATAGTCGGTGAAAGAACAGTTGAAAAAGGTTACAAACCTGCACCGATAATTTTTGGCGAGACAGTTGCTCCGGGAGTTGGTGGAGGAGTTTGTCAAGTTTCAAGTACATTGTATAACGCGGTGCGCCGTGCTGATTTAGAAATTGTTGAACGGCGGATTCATTCAATTGCACCCAGTTACATCCAGCACGGTATGGATGCTACAGTTGCATGGCCTTATACGGACTTTAAATTTCGCAATAACAACGAATATCCTATTATTGTAAAAGGGGCAATTCAAGGTTGGCGAGTTCGCGTATGGATAGTTGGGAGGAAATAAGATGAGATTTTCTACAAGAACAAAAAGAGAATTGGCTCATGTTATTCCCGAGAATCGATGCTGCCGTATTGCTGAATTAAGTGCATTTTATGATTTTAACGGGTATCTTATGAGAAATGGCAGTTATCTGGACATCAATCATTTTTCACCACTGGTTACAAGAAAAATTTTTAGCATAATTAAGGATTTGTTTCCCCAAGCGCCTACGCAGATTCTAACTAAACGGGCACAACTTAGAAAGAATCAGATCTGTACAGTAAGAGTGTTAACTAAAGAGCATGCTCAGTTTGTGCATGAGACTTTACTGCATCAAAAGTATATAGATAAGTCATTGAGAGTATTAGCCGATCCGTGCTGCCGCAGAGCTTATGTTCGTGGTGCTTTTTTAAGTCATGGTTCTATTACCAATCCGTCAAAGACATATCACCTTGAGATTTTCACGGATAAATCCAAGGTTGCAAGGAAGGTACATTTAACAATTAATTCCTTAGGATTAGAATCCAAGATGACAGTAAGAAAGGGAAATATTATAGTGTACCTAAAAAACGCTGAGCAAATCGTAACACTGCTAAATCTTATGGGCGCACATAATGCACTGTTAAAGTTTGAGAGCATTCGAGTTTTGAAAGATATGCGAAATCAAGTTAACAGGTTAGTCAATTGTGAGACAGCTAATGTAGATAAGACAGTTCAAGCTGCCATCAGACAGATTGAAACAGTGAAATCTATTGAGGCTCATATGCCTCTATCCGATTTACCGCCTAAGCTTTATGAAATTGCCCGACTCAGAATAGAAAATCCATATGCAACACTTAAAGAATTAGGAGCAATGACTAGACCGCCTATTAGTAAATCCGGGGTAAATTACCGGTTTAGTCAGCTAATTAGAATTAGCGAGAAACTAGGCTTATAGAGTTTTTCTGCTGCTGCAAATTCTTACTATTATTTAACAAAATAAGGCAGGGATTTCATTTGGCGCAAAAGAATAAACTATAAGATGCATTGTTAAAGCTGGGTATTGATTTAGTGGGACAAAAAATACGTCGGCGGGATAAAAACGATCCATCGAAGGGGTTCATTCATGTGGATTCAATCAATCTGCTGCAGAAGATAGCACCGGAGATTATTGATTTAATTGAACAGCGGTATGCTATTTTACGAACAGTATACTCTAAGGCGCCTATTGGCAGACGCGCTCTAGCGTTGGAATTAGCACAGCCAGAACGCAATATTCGCAGAGAATTAGATAATCTTCAGGAATATGGTTTTTTGATTAGAAGCAGATCCGGGGTGTTCATCAGCAAAACTGGTGAGCAAATGCTAATGAATTTACGCGAGTACATCAGAGAAATTCGTGGACTTGCTTGTCTGGAACAAGAACTACAGACAATGCTCAACTTAAAAGAAGTAATTGTTGTGCCGGGTGATTCTGATCAAGATTCAACTGTGAAACAAGATTTGGCAAATGCCGCAGCCCGTTATCTGCGGAGTGTGCTAAAGGAACAGGATATTCTGGCTGTGACAGGTGGGTCTACACTTGCTGAAGTTGCGAATAGTTTTGCCGCAGTAAAAAATCGGCGAAATGTGGTTGTTGTGCCAGCCCGCGGCGGATTAGGTGAAGATGTTGAACTGCAGGCTAATACAATAGCAGCAAAATTTGCATTGGGTTTAGGCGGAACATACCGTTTACTGCACGCCCCCGATAATGTAGAACCAGATTTAGTGGATACTATACTTAAAGAACCAAGCATTCGCGAAGTTGTCAGTTTAGGACGCAGAGCACAAGTTTTACTTCATGGTGTAGGTACAGCTGAAGAAATGGCCAAGCGTCGGGGATTGCATGAAGACCATTTGATGCAGTTGATCGCTGATGGGGCTGTAGGAGAAGCTTTTGGGTATTATTTTAATCTTCAGGGCGATATTGTTTATTCTACTGTTTCAGTAGGCATACGTTTGGAAGATTTGGCTAAAATACCTTTAGTGGTTGCTGTCGGTGGTGGTAAGAGTAAAGCCTGGGCCGTATTATCCGTATTACACCTGGGTTTCTGTGATGTTTGTATCACTGATGAAGGGGTAGCCCGGAAGGTGATTCATATAATTAAAAATAATTAAAAACAAGGAGGAAAATTAAATGGCAGTTAAAGTTGGTATTAATGGATTTGGTCGTATTGGTAGATTAGTGTTTAGAGGTGCACTCGATAATCCTAACATTGATGTTGTGGCCATAAATGATTTAACTGATGCAGCAATGTTAGCTCATTTACTAAAATACGATTCAGTTCACGGAAAGTTCGATGCTGATATCAGTGTTGACGGTGATTTTATTGTAGTTAATGGTAAGCGAATTAGGGTTTTTGCTGAAAGAGATCCTAAAAATCTGCCTTGGAATGAGCTGGGTGTAGAGTATGTTGTTGAAGCTACAGGAATTTTCCGCAAACGCGAGCAGGCACAATGGCATATTGATGCCGGGGCTAAAAAAGTAATTATTACAGCTCCTGCCAAAAATGAAGACATTACAATTGTATTGGGAGTAAATGAGGAGCAATATGATCCCAAGAAGCATCATGTTATTTCTAATGCATCATGTACTACTAATTGCTTAGCACCTTTTGCAAAAGTGCTAAACGATAAATTCGGTATTAAACATGGGTTAATGACAACTATTCACTCGTATACTAATGATCAAAAAATTCTTGATTTACCTCATAAAGACTACCGTCGTGCTCGCGCTGCAGCATTGAGTATTATTCCGACTACTACTGGAGCTGCTGCGGCAGTTGGTTTAGTATTGCCTGAATTAAAGGGTAAGCTAGACGGTTTTGCACTGCGAGTTCCAACTCCGACAGTCTCTGTAGTTGATTTGGTAGTGGAATTGGAGAAATCAGCAACGGCTGAAGAGGTCAATAATGCATTTAAAACAGCTGCAGAAGGTGAGCTAAAAGGTATTTTAGGCTATGAAGAGGTTCCGCTGGTGTCTATGGATTATCGGGGGGATAGTCGTTCATCCATTGTTGATGGACCTTTAACTGCAGTAATGGGAGATAATATGGTTAAGGTAGTTGCTTGGTATGATAACGAATGGGGTTATTCCATGCGTGTAGTAGATTTAATTGAATACTTGGCTGATAAAAATTAGAAATAACTCAATCAATATTATGATTAATGAGGGGCTTGTTCCCCTCATTAGCTAGGTTAAGGGGGTTTGTAGGATGAACAAAAAGATGATCCGTGATGTAGATGTAAAGGGTAAAAGGGTTTTAATGCGGGTTGATTTTAACGTTCCCATGAACGAAAATGGCGAAATTGTTGATGATAAAAGAATTACAGCTGCACTGCCTAGTATTGAGTACTTAATTGAAAATGAAGCTAAAGTTATTCTCATGTCGCACTTTGGGCGTCCTAAAGGCCAGGTGGTTGAATCTATGAGAATGGATCCTATTGCAACACATTTAGCTAAATTACTGGATAAACCGGTGAAAAAATTAGATGATTGCATAGGAGAAGAAGTCCAAAACGCAGTTAATAAAATGAAAAATGGTGATGTAATATTATTAGAAAATGTTCGCTTCCATCAAGAAGAAGAGGCGAATGATCAGGCCTTTGCCAAGCAGTTAGCCGCGTTGGGTGATGTTTATGTTAACGATGCATTTGGTACTTCCCATCGTGCTCATGCATCTACAGCCGGTGTGGCTCAATATTTACCGGCAGCAGCAGGGTTTTTAATGGAAAAAGAATTAGAATTTTTAGGTCAAGCAGTTAATAATCCCAAGAGGCCATTTTTGGCAATTTTAGGCGGAGCAAAAGTAAAAGATAAAATTGCAGTAATCGAATCTCTGCTTAATAAAGTCGATATTTTAATTATCGGAGGCGGAATGGCTTATACATTCTTAAAAGCAAAGGGCTATGAGGTAGGCAATTCTTTACTTGACAAAGAACGGGTAGAATTTTGCAGAGGGATTATGCAGCAAGCTGAGGCTAAAAATGTTAAACTTTTACTGCCTGTCGATGTAGTCGCAGCAAAAGAATTTGCTGCTGATGCTGAAAATAAAATTGTGGCAGCAGATAATATTCCTGGAAACTGGCAGGGGTTGGACATAGGCCCAAAAACAATTTCTTTATTCAGTGAAGCGATTAATGAAGCTGCTACTGTTGTTTGGAATGGACCTATGGGTGTTTTTGAATGGCCTGCGTTTGCATCCGGTACCAACAACATTGCAGAAGCTTTAGCCAAGAGTAAAGCAATAACAATTATTGGCGGAGGAGATTCGGCTGCAGCAGTAGAACAGGCTGGTTTAGCTCATGAAATAACTCATGTTTCTACTGGTGGCGGTGCATCTTTAGAATTTTTGGAAGGTAAAGAGCTGCCGGGAGTAGCTTCACTTAATGATAAATAGGGGGAAATAATCAGTGCGTAAACCAATTATTGCGGGCAATTGGAAGATGAATAAAACAGTGTCCGAAGCCATTGAGCTCTGTCGTAATCTTGAACGAGCGGTGCATGACAGTGATGTTGAAGTTGTGGTATGCCCGCCTTTTACAGCTCTTTCTGCCTTATGTGCTTTAGGTATGAAAAAAGTTAAGTTAGGTGCTCAGAATATGAGCAATATGGAAAAAGGTGCTTTTACGGGAGAGGTTTCCGTAGTCATGCTGCAGGATGTCTGCTGTAATTATGTAATTATCGGGCATTCCGAGCGCCGTCAAATATTTAATGAGACAGATCAGCTGATAAATCAGAAGGCACATTTAGCACTAAAATACGGTTTAAAGCCAATTATCTGCGTAGGTGAAACATTAGTTCAGCGCAGAGCTAATGAAACCGAAAAGGTAGTTATTAATCAGATTAAAGCGGCTTTCCATGAAATTCCGCAGGATAGAGCAGTTAATGTTGTAGTTGCTTATGAGCCGATTTGGGCAATAGGAACTGGCGAAACAGCTAGTGCCGAAGAAGCGAATTCAGTGATAGGTACTATCAGAAAGACCTTGGCTCAGATTTACGATTCAAAAACTGCCAATCAGATGCGAATACAATATGGCGGAAGTGTTAAGCCTGAAAATATTAAAGAATTAATGGCGCAGCCTGAGATAGATGGAGCATTAGTCGGAGGAGCAAGTTTAAATGCAGAAGATTTTTCTGCTATTGTACATTATAATGAATAGCAGTATAAATAGGCAGTAAAGTTGAAACAGGAGGGTTGAAATGAGCAATAAAAAACCGGTCGCACTAATTATTCTGGACGGTTTCGGCTTAAGCGATAATTCAGCATATAATGCGGTTCAGGCTGCAGATAAACCTACTATTGACTGGTTATGGGAAAACTGTCCCCACTCTGTTTTGTCAGCTTCAGGAGAAGATGTGGGATTGATGGAAGGACAAATGGGAGATTCGAATGTAGGTCACTTGAATCTAGGTGCGGGGCGCATTGTTTATCAGGATGTTTTACGTATTCAAAAGTCCATAGAGGCCGGAGATTTTTTTACAAATCAACAGCTGCTTATGGCGGTGAACCATGCTAAGAGGCATAATACCAAGCTGCACTTAATGGGCTTACTTTCGCCTGGTGGGGTTCATAGTCATTCCGAACATCTTTATGCTTTACTTAAACTTGCTAAGAATCACGGCCTAACTGAAGTGTATATTCATGCTTTTTTGGATGGAAGGGATGTTCCACCATCAAGTGCTGCTGATTATCTTAAGGAGTTGGAGTCAAAGATAACCGAAATAGGTGTGGGTACGATAGCCACTGTTTCCGGCAGATACTATGCTATGGATCGAGACAAAAGATGGGATAGATTAGAAAAAGCATATATGGCGCTGACAGAAGGCAGTGGCAGAATTGCTCAGTCTAGTGAAGAAGCGATAAATTATGCATATACTCATGGTGAAACAGATGAATTCGTTATTCCTACAGTGATTTTTAACAATGGGCAGCCTACAGCCACAATCGGAAATAAAGATGCAGTTATATTTTTCAATTTTCGTGCTGATAGGGCTCGCGAAATTACTTGGGCATTTACTAATGATGACTTTAAGGGGTTTAACCGTACAGGCGGTAAGTTAGATCTTTGTTTTGTTACTATGACTCAGTACGATGTAAATGTCAAAGCACCATTTGCTTATCCGCCGCAGAAATTGAAAAATACTTTAGGCGAATATCTTGCCTCATTAAATCTTAAACAGCTACGCATTGCTGAAACTGAAAAATATGCACATGTAACATTTTTCTTTAATGGGGGAGTCGAAAAACCTTTTGCTGGTGAGGAACGCAAATTGATACCTTCTCCGAAAGTTGCTACTTACGACTTAAAACCGGAAATGAGTGCGCTTGAAGTAACGGACGAAGTTGTGAAACGGATTAATTCCGGTGAATACGATCTTATAGTTTTAAATTATGCCAACTGTGATATGGTAGGGCATACGGGGGTAATGGATGCTGCAGTTGAGGCCGTAGAAGCAGTAGATGCCGGATTAGGCAGAGTACTAGCTGCTTTAAAGAAGCAGCAGGGTCAGGCTATTGTTACTGCGGATCATGGAAATGCTGAACAAATGACTGATTCTGAAACCAATCAACCACATACAGCACATACTACCAATCCGGTTCCAATTTGGCTTTTCAATACAGGAAAACGTAAAATTCGCTCAGGTGTCTTAGGAGATATTGCTCCGACTTTACTGGAGCTGCTTAATTTGGAAAAACCGGCAGAAATGACCGGTAATAGTTTAATAATAGAGTAATTCATTAAGTGAAGGAGGATTTAGATGATTATTGAGGATGTGTGGGGACGCGAGGTATTAGATTCCAGAGGAAATCCTACCGTTGAGGTGGAAGTTATCTTAGCTGATGGTAGTGTTGGACGTGCTATCGTACCTTCTGGAGCATCAACGGGGCAGTTTGAAGCAGTTGAACTGCGCGATGGAGATGACAAGCGGTATTTAGGTAAGGGTGTTGAGAAAGCAGTAGAAAATGTTAATGAAGTTATTGCACCGGAACTAATTGGTATGGATGCAACCAAACAGATAGAAATTGATCAGCTGTTAGTTGAACTAGATGGTACTCCTAATAAAGGTAACCTGGGAGCCAACGCTGTTCTTGGTGTATCATTGGCAGTGGCACGTGCTGCAGCTGAATATGTGGGGCTGCCGCTTTATCAATATATCGGGGGAACAAACGCTCAAGAGCTTCCAGTACCGATGATGAATATTCTAAATGGGGGCGCCCATGCGGATAATAATGTAGATATTCAAGAGTTTATGATTATGCCTGTGGGAGCTAAATCTTTTAAAGAAGCACTGCGTGTCGGTGCCGAGGTCTTTCATAATCTTAAGAAAGTCCTTGTGGGAAAAGGGTTAAACACTGCAGTAGGTGACGAAGGCGGATTTGCACCTGATTTAAATTCCAATGAAGAAGCTGTACAGGTAATTGTTGAAGCAATTACTAAAGCCGGTTATGAACCTGGAAAAGATGTTTGTATTGCTCTAGATGTTGCCGCCACTGAATTATTCCAAAACGGCAAGTATGAATTGACCGGCGAAGGTAAGTCTTTGGATACGAGTGAAATGATTGCTTTTTATGAAAATCTGGTTAACAAGTATCCGATTATTTCCATCGAGGATCCTTTAAGCGAAGATGAATGGGATGGCTGGGCTGAGTTAACTAAGGCTTTAGGTCAAAAAGTGCAGATCGTCGGTGATGACTTATTTGTTACCAACACTAAGCGTTTAGCCAAAGGGATTGAACTTGGCGTTTCCAACTCAATTCTAATTAAAGTGAATCAAATTGGAACTTTAACTGAAACACTAAATGCTATTGAAATGGCTAAACGGGCAGGCTATACTGCTGTCGTGTCTCACCGTTCAGGTGAAAGCGAGGACACTACTATTGCCGATTTAGCTGTTGCTGTCAATGCAGGCCAGATTAAAACGGGAGCTCCTTCCAGGACTGATCGGGTAGCAAAATATAATCAGCTGCTGAGGATAGAAGAAGAATTGGATCAAGCAGCTGAATATCGAGGTATTAACACCTTTTATAATCTGAAAAAATAGCAGGTAATAAATAAACTAAAGACTATTGCTGTAATGGCAGTAGTCTTTTTTTATAAACTAGTGTATCTATGTACTGTCAAAATGTTATCTTTGTGTAAGTAATTCTATTTATAGATTGGCAGTTATGGGCGTGGATAACTTAAACGTTACAGGGATTGTTAATCCACCGATTGCGGTGACTTTATCTGGTTTCGGGTATGAAATTTTAATAGAAGGAGTATGGGTTATTAAACGCGAAGAATACTATTAGTAATTTTACAGTTGCGATAATATTACTATGGATCGCTATGCAGTGGGTGTTGCTAGGGTGACTTCGCCGTTAGGAAAAAGTCCGATGTTGCCCTTCATATGCACTGCATAAAAGAGTATAAATAAGGAGGTTTAATATGACGCGAGTAGTGATTAATGGAGATTTGAAGCGAGGTAAGATTAATAAAAACATCTATGGTCATTTTTCCGAGCATTTAGGGCGCTGTATTTACGAAGGAATTTGGGTGGGTGAGGACTCTATTATTCCGAATACTAAAGGGATCCGCAATGACGTTATTCAGGCACTGAAAGAAATGCAAGTTCCCGTTTTGCGTTGGCCTGGAGGATGTTTTGCTGATGAATATCATTGGAAGGACGGTATCGGGCCGCGAGAAAAGCGACCGGAAATGGTTAATACTCATTGGGGCGGAGTAGTGGAAAACAATCATTTTGGCACTCATGAGTTTTTCCAATTGTGCGAATTGATTGGTGCCGAACCGTATATCTGTGGAAATGTAGGCAGCGGCACAGTTTATGAAATGCAGCAGTGGGTTGAGTATATGACTTTTGACGGAGAATCTCCCATGGCAAATTGGCGTAGGGAAAATGGGCAAGATGAACCGTGGAAATTACCATATTTTGGTGTTGGCAATGAAAACTGGGGCTGTGGTGGTCATATGCGGCCTGAATACTATGCAGATTTGTTTAGGCGCTATGCTACCTATGTAAGAAATTACGGGGATAATAGAATTTATAAAATTGCTTGTGGTGCTAGTGATTGGAATCTGCGCTGGACTGAAGTTTTAATGCGTGAAGCAGGACGTTTCATGGACGGGTTAAGCCTGCATTATTATACTGTTCCTGGAACTTGGCGTCATAAAGGTTCAGCTGTGAATTTTGATCAGTCGGATTGGTTTACTACTTTGAAAAAGACTTTAGCCATGGATGAAATTATTACACGGCACAGTGCAGTTATGGATCATTATGATCCAGAAGGACGTGTTGGACTAATTATTGATGAATGGGGAACATGGTATGATGTTGAACCAGGTACTAATCCAGGGTTTTTATATCAGCAGAATACAATGCGGGATGCTTTAGTCGCAGGTGTGAACTTCAATATTTTCCACAAACACTGTAATCGGGTGCAGATGGCTAATATTGCTCAAATGGTGAATGTACTTCAAGCAGTAATCTTAACTGAAGGGCAGTTAATTATTAAAACACCTACATATCATGTATTTAACATGTATAAAGTACATCAGAATGCTGACGCTTTAGACATTTCTTGTGAAAGTGACTTATATCAACACGGAGAAGAAACAATACCACAGGTTACTGTTTCAGCATCAATGGATAATTCTAAAAAAGTTCATGTGTCGCTGTGTAATCTTGACCCTGAGAATACTGCGGATACGCTTTTAGAACTGCGCGGTCTAGCAGTAAGCAGTGTGCAGGGTACAGTTCTCACAGCGGGTAAAATCAATGCACACAACACTTTTGAACAGCCAGATTTAGTTGAGCCTTCAGAGTTTAACCAGGCAGTACTCAAGCAAAACAGTCTTGAAGTACAGCTGCCGCCTATGTCTGTAGTAGTATTAGAATTACTGCAGTAAATTTGCGACAAATTATTGCATCCAAGCTAAACTTATGATAAACTGTAAATTGTATGATTAATTGGTTATGTAAATGCTGATGCTGGGAGGTGTCGTTAAGACATGACTACTTTTTTAATGGTGGTTCAACTACTTGTTTGCCTTGGGTTAATTACTGTGGTTTTACTGCAAGACAGCTCGGGAGAAGGTTTGGGTGCCATAGGTGGTGGCAGCAAAATGTTTTTTAATAAAGCGTCCCGCACTGAACGATTTTTGGAACAAGCAACTAAATGGTTGGCTGGTGCATTTATGGTGTTGGCAGTGATTCTAAGCCTTATTTAAAAATATATTTAAAATAGACCTAACAGTGATTTTGCTGTTAGGTTTTTTATTATTAAAAAAACCTTATCTGTTTAGGATAAGGTTTTAAAATGTCATCTTGGTGGAGGTGAGCGGATTTGCACCGCTGTCCATGAGTGAAATCACACCATTTTCTCCGAGCGCAGCTGCAGCTTTATATTTCATCAATTAAACCTCTCTGCAACCAGATGAGTAATTGACTAACCTGTAAGATTCCTTGATCAGTTCCAGGTAAAACTGATTAAGTAGCCTGCTAAGTTGACACCTAATCTATTCTCACAGGCGAAGAATAAAGAGGCGTTAGCCTGCTAAGCAGCGGCTAAATTACACTTATTGTTTGCAATTAATTTAAGTTCCCAAGGTTTATCGAGGTGTTGGGGACCTCGGCTCGCTTATGATGCCCTTCCTACCCATGTCGAACCTGGTTCACCCCCAAGGGTGTATTTTTAGTTTAACATA
>JAAZMN010000099.1 GCA_012798795.1 Bacillota bacterium
GAACCGTTCCCTCTAATACAATGCTATTTCCTACAAGAGTAATCTCTACATCGGGTAAATTAACATGTGCCGCCAGCTGATTTGCAGCATTTATTTCGCCGGGTTCAGGAATCTCAATAAAGCTGATAATCGGCTGATAGAATAATTCAGCAATTGTTTCAGCACGTTCTTTATTTTTTTTGTTTGGAACTATACCTTCTAAAACTAAGGTGTCTTTGTAAAAACAAATATCTATTCCCGGTTCTTTTAAAGCTTTCTTGAGATCTTCAGCTAATTCTCGATAAAATTCTTCCTTAAAATCCTGATCCTCTTCTGTTTTTATTGGCTCCGGCGTATCCACAACCAAGGGTTGGTGAACCAGGATTAAATCGATAACATTATTAGAAAAAGCTCTGCCAATTGCTAATGCTCTTTCCTTCTCATACGAGTCTAAGACAAATCCTTCCAGTATCAATGTTTGATTAATCCATTTTGCCTGGATGTTAGGATCTGCTATTAATCTATTTAGCTCTTCTTCTTTATTTTCATCATCAACATTCTGGTCGTTCTGAGACAGTGTTACTTCGTTTGATTCGTCTGCAATTGTAATTAAATCAATTACTTTTACCTCAGTAATCTCGGCAAGCTTAACAGCACGCTCTTTTTCCCAACTGTCTGCCACTTCTCCTTCGAGAATCAAATGATCATATACCAACCTAAGGCTGATTGCCGGGTTATTTATAAGTTCAGTTAAGTTGATAATAAAATCCTCATTTATTAAAGAGTCAGCAAACGGTCTTTCTTGTTGAGCGGCATCATTTTCCTGTTCGTATGCTGCCTGAGGTTGGATTCGGATTAAATCAATTACCGGATAATTGAAGGCGTTTGCAATTGCCAATGCGCGGGTATGCTGATATTCATCGGCAACAAGGCCCTCTAAAAAAACAGTTTCGCCAATAGCGTACACCTTAATATCCGTGCCGATTGCTTGAGCAATCTCATGAATTACATTTACCTCTTGTTTTTCCGGTTTAGATTGGGCTTCTGCTTTAACTTGAATTAAGTCAATTATCGGGTAGTTATATACCTGCGCTAAGCGGTAGACAAATTGGTGTTGTTCTTCGTTTTCGACTTCTCCTTCTAAAATTAAAGTACCGTTAAACATGCTTACATCCATCTGTTTTCCAATAAGTCTGTATGTCTGCTCCACCAACTGCCTATCAAATTCCGCCGCTGGAAGGTGCAGCAGATTTATGACAGAATCACTATAAGCAGCAGCTATTTTTTCTGCTCGCTCTTTCTCAAATTCATCTGTTACTTGACCTTCTAAAACCAAATGTTTGTCTATAAACCACGCATCTACATCTGGTAAATCCAAAATTGATAATAATTCACCGGTTAATGTACCATCATCTGCTACGACCCGCAGTTGATATATCTGTTGACCCTTATCAGACCATAAATGCAAAGATGTAATTCCCGTCTTTAGCGGATTTAATAAAAGCTGGTTTGTATCCAAAGCCAGCACATCAACTATGGTTTCATCCCCTACTGCAATACGAGTTAAATTTTTTACCTGCATAACACGACTCTGACCTTGTATCAGAACCATCTGCGGATTGGGTTGGGCTAAAACCGATTGTCCAAATACTACAATCATGATTAATATAGATAATAATGACTTCATTGAATTATTCATAAATTACCCGCACCTCCTGTTTGGTCCCTCTAATTATTTCGATCTCAGTTTTGCTGCGATTCAGGTTAGGATCTGTTAATTTCAGCTGTCCAACAGGATCTGTGTCAGCAGTCAGTGGTTGGTTGGCAACTTCCTGACGTTGATTTAAATCTTCTCGATAATTACTGTAAGCCAAAGGCTGAATTTCCAGTATATTGGTACCCTGCCGAGATGCTATACCAACGGCTTGCGGCGGCCTTAAAGCTAATCGAAGTGCACCCTGGCTCTCGGCTAATACTAAGCGCTCCACCTGCTGTGGGCTTAGAGCAAAAGTCACGCTGGTGGTTAACTCAGCTTTAGGATTCTGCTTGCTCTCCATTTCTTGAGCAATAGCAAGCACTATTACATTTTCCAATACTGTGGTTGTAATTGGAACCTCGGCCTCAAAAGTTGCCAAAACATCTACTGCATCCCCGGGTTTGATAAAACCTGCAACCCCAATGACTTCATTTACTGCAATTGTAATAGCCCTTTTATCATTAGGAATAGTAAAAGCCATTCCCGGAACCTGCCCCTCAGGCAGTAAACGGCTCCACAAGACCTGCTCTCCCGGGATTATTTCACTGTTTGTAATTCTTCCCTGAACATCCTGCAGATTATAGACTGCATCAGAATGACGCATATCAGCAGGCACCTTTTTCCAAGCTAACATACTAGCTTTAACCCGAGTATTAGCGGGAATTTTTGTATTTGCCACCACAACATCGACTAATTCTACATACTGCCCTGCTTCAAGATTGGACAGATAATTGTAAACTAAAAATGCTGAAATTAGGCCGAGACTGACAGCCATAAACAGCAGTACTTTGTTTTTCAACTCCCTACACCCCCCGGTTTATCGAATTAACCTGTAAGCGGTTAATCCATAATCCTCCCCACAGCCAATATCACCATCTACAACATACCTGATAAACCTACCCCTGACGATTGACTCATTACCTTTACCATCACAACCTTCAAGATAGAAAGCAGCAAAACCGATAATTGTTACCAGATCAGTCCCGTGAACATCGAGGCTGTCAATAACCGGTACTACCACTATGCGCGGGTTATCGTAGTTCCACCGGCCAGGGTCATGGTCCGCAGCTAAATTCAGCCGATATTTTACACCATCATACGTAGGGCCTGACATATTCCCCGGCTCAGTATACACCCTATCTCCAACTTTTAAGACTCCTTGGTAACCATATTTAATATTATGGCGGTAATTATCAGCACCATTTCCGCCTAAGCGTAGAGCACCAAAATTGCCGCGATGCTGCCCTCCTTTAGAAGAATATTTTAGAGTATATTCCTGACCAAATTGAAAATCATCCCACACAATTCCAAAGGGAGCTGCTCCCTTATAACTGCATACAGTGCCTACTTGTGCTTCTGCTTCAGCAGATACTGTACGCTTATCAAAACCAAATAAGCGGAGAAAAAATAGTTCTACACATTTATCAGCTTTTGCACTGATACGGCTGTTTGCTTCACTGAGCTGAACCAATAACTGCTCCGAATTTATTTGATTGACTGCACCGTATTGATAAGCTTTAAAGATTGCTTCGTTAGGTAAAGCCGGCAGCTCTTGAACACCGGCTAAGACAACTGAATCTACAGCACTTACCAGGCGTGCTTTTTGAATATAAATATTTCCCACATCAACAACTAGGCCTAAGAATCCTAAAAACACCGTTATACCAACTGCAGCAATAACCAAAATCGCACCGGATTCTTCCTTGCCTTTTTGCATCTTGATTTCACCTCATTCTCATTCTACCCGCATCACAGTTTTGCCGGTTATGGCAAATGGATTCGGTAAAATTGTGCTTAATGGTGTAATCAGCGGTAACTGAACCGCCACCTGTACTTCTACAGGCTCCCGCCTCTGCCGTGCTTGATCATTGGGATTAATTGATACTGTAATCGGAATATCACCTAATGCTGACAGCGATTCATTTACAACCTTATATATCTGATCATCCGAATTACGCAGTGCTCCCATACGAGCGCCTTCACGACTGGCATGTGCTACTAAAATATATGAGTAACCTATGCGGGCAAACTCAATAATCCCGAAGATAATCAAGAGTAATATAGTTAATGACACTGCAAGCTCTACTAGAGCTTGGCCTTCATTTCCATGATAGAGCCGTCCCCACATAGAAACATCCTCTCCTAAAAAGGAATACCTAAGATCCAAACAGCGAAAACTCCTAAACCCATTACAATCCCATAGGGGAAACCCCACTCTTTACCGGCAGACATTGTTTTTAGCGGCACTGATTTTGATGTACCGCCTCTTAATTTTATCAAGATATTGTATAGAATACTTTTAACTGAAATCCATAAGCTGCCCCTGCGGATTAATACTACTACTGACCAGATTCCTCCCAGCACTGCTCCATAGAGAAACGCGGCAGTTACAAACTGATAACCGAGAATTGCACCGACTGCAGCCAAAAATTTGACGTCGCCAGCTCCTAATCCCCCTTTTAAATAAGGAACTAGCAAAAGAGCCGCTCCGATTATTAATCCTAACAATGAAGCGGTTAAACCCGATAATCCCAATGTAATTGTGTTAAATATGAATCCAAAAATTATCAAAGAAAATGTTATTTTATTAGGTATCCGCCGATAACGTCCATCATAATAAAATATTAGTGCAACAGCAGCCCCTAAAATCAGATTCCGTATCATTTAAATACCTCCCTAATTGGTACAAAAGCGGCAGCCTGGGGGGGCGGGTAGGTGGCTGCCGCTTCTGTATTAATTGGTTAGTTATAAGTTTGTTGTTTTAGTAGTTATATCTACCCTGAGTCAACTCCCTTAGGTTAACTTGTTGTTCTTTGTTGTTAGCCTATTTCAATCAATTATTATCCTTCTCCAGGAAGTTCGCCCACGATTTCGTCAAAAGTGTCTCCAACTTTAGTTCCTAGAGCACGTAATGCTACTATAACCACAATTGCTACAAGTGCCAGAATTAACCCATATTCCACCATACCTTGTCCTGACTCATCACTTAAAAAATGTTTGATTTGTGTGAACAAATCCAATCCCTCCTTAATTTTTTAATTCTCTATAGTTAAGATTTCTTTCTCCTTATGTACCGAAAAATAGGCACCCGATGCGGGTGCCTGAAAAGTTTATAACTTTCGGCAGCCCGGCGATCATAGTCAAAATAAACCTTAGACCCGTAACTTTGTGTCCTTACCTTTCGATAAGTTTACCTTTATCGGAGTTTTACTGTTGCTGTAATTGTACCATAGGCTTTTCAAAAAAATAATCAGACAAATGTCCTATTTTTATAGGACTATAGCCTAATTATTGATTATACGTTATAATAGTAGAAATGAAGACAAGGAGGCGATTATCATGGTCACGCTACAAGATGTCCGCAATAATCCCAACTTTAAACTGATGATCGATCGGGCTTGTGACTATCTTCTAGCTCGGGGTTATACAGAACATGGAATCCGCCATGTTTCTTATGTATCAAAAACTACTGCGCGAATCTTGTCAGAACTGGAATATGATGCCCGTACAGTTGAATTAGGTGCCATTGCCGGGTATCTCCACGATATTGGTAATATGCATAATCGCAAACATCATGGAATTACCGGTGCTAATTTAGTTTATATAGAATTACAAAACATGGGGATGAAATTAGCTGAAATATGT
The DNA here is from genome assembly GCA_012798795.1 of Bacillota bacterium. Lineage (GTDB taxonomy): Bacteria > Bacillota > Limnochordia > Darwinibacteriales > DTU012 > JAAZMN01. The sequence continues at coordinate 5,381 of JAAZMN010000099.1, forward strand.
GAGATAACCACTGCAATTGCTAATCATGAAGAAGAAATCGGAACAGCGGTCAGCCCCATTACTGCAGCACTAATCATTGCTGACAAAAGCGATGCTCATCGCACTCGTGTCGGCAGGATTATACCAGAGACAGAGCAGGTATCGGATAAACATAACCGGGTCAATTTGGCAATTCTCGATTCTAATATATCTATTGATACTGTTAAACATTCTATTACCCTTGAAATTAGTTTTGATCAAACAAGCTGCCAAATCATGGACTATTTTGAAATCTACCTTGATCGAATGATAATGTGCAAACAAGCCGCAACACTGCTGGGCTGCCGCTTTAGATTGGTAATTAATGACCTTGAATTGTTAGGTCATGTGCAGACAACAGAACACTCAAAAAAAGCCAGGGCTTAATCCCTGGCTTTGACAATCCCATGCTGAACAGCATAAACTGCTGCTTGAGTTCGGTCTTCCACATCCAATTTCCGCAGTAAATTAGTAACATGATTCTTAACTGTCTTCTCGCTGATAAATAAATGCTCGGCACATTCTTTGTTGCTCATTCCATCCACAATACACTGCAGCACTTCAAGTTCTCGCCGAGTTAAATTTTGTGCCGCTTCATTAAAGGAAGCCATTATTTTTGTTGCTTCTCCCTGCTGCATTACTAACTGGTGAAATCTGTTCATTACCTTTTCCATTAAATGAGATGGGAAAAATGATTCACCGGCTGCCAATCTGCGAATTGCCTGCACTAAACTATTTAATTCACTGTCTTTTAAAATATACCCCCGTGCTCCCGCCCGAATCATCTCGGCTATGTATTCTTCGTCATCATGAATTGTCAGTGCTAATATTGGAATATTTCCTAACTCCTTTGTGATCAGCCGTGTCGCTTCAATTCCATTTAAACCGGGCATATTAATATCCATTAAAACCACATCCGGGCTAAGCTCTTTGGCAAATTCAACAGCTTCATGCCCATTTAAAGCCTGACCGACTACTTTGATATCGTCAGTCATTTCCAGCAATTTTACTAAACCTCTCCTTAATAATGTGTGGTCATCCGCAATTAGTACATTGATGGTTTTATCCATCATACTCAACTCCTCGAATTTACTGCAGTGGAATTTTAATTCCAATACGAGTACCTAAACCCTTACTGGAATGAAGATTAAAACTGCCGTTTAGAAGTTCAATCCGCTCACGCATCCCATAAAGGCCGAAATGCTCTCCTGTTGCCAAACGCTCATTTAATCTATCCATATCAAATCCAATTCCGTCATCTTCCACAGCTGCATTTACCTGTTCCTGTAAAAACTCTATTTTAACTGTAATTCTAGATGCCTGAGCGTATTTTCTACTGTTGTTAATTGCCTCCTGAATTATACGAAAAACAGCTACCTCAATCGGAGAATCCAGGCGGACTTCTTTTCCGATTACGATTAATTCAATATCTATTCCAGTTTGTGTTTGGACTTCCTCTATCAAACGTTTTACCGCCGGAATCAATCCTAAATCATCTAATACCATCGGGCGCAAATTGTGGATTATCTTTCTAACCTCTTGCAGACTGTCTTTAACCGATTGTTTTAACTCTCTTAATTCTGCAAGTAATTCGTCAGTACGACAGGTGCGAAATAGCTGCTCACATATTTCTGCTTTCAAAACAACATTAGCCAAATTTTGAGCAGGACCGTCATGAATCTCACGTGCAACACGTTTTCTTTCGTCTTCCTGCATCTTAATGATCTTCTGACCTAATTGATAACGTACTTGAATTCCTTCCAACTGAAGATTTATTTCATCAAGATTTCCGCGAAGAAAATCCAAAGCAATTCCCACCTGACTTACAGATCTTTCAGCCTTATCTACCAAATCAGAAATGCGCAGTAATGCCTGTTCTTGTTCACTGCGCCGTTCATGTAAATACTTTTCCCTTTCCCGTGCTGCTGCTAGAGTTTCTCTGATCTGATCAGCTTTTTGATAGACTCTACGTCTTTCGTCTTCACTATATGTTTCAAAATCGCGGCTTACCTCCGCTAACCGGATTCTAATTCTCCTAAAATCTCTTTCCAATGTCTCAACCCGCTCAATTGTATCATGAATATCTTTTTTCAGCTCAATAATTGCCACAGCAATCCGATTGTACTCAATCTGAGCTGTTTCGACAATATCAAACATTTGATGTTTACTTTCCTGCAGAACCTCCATAGTATGGCGAAGAATCTCCTCAATTCTTTGAGGTTCCAGTAAGTTATGCACTTAAATGCCTCCCGCCTCATAAAACTACATAAACTTCATGAGTTTTGTGTTTAATACTTCAGCATATCCGTTGAATTTCCCTGCCTAGATACTTTTTAACTATCTATGTCCCAGAAAAATAGGACCTCTGCCTGATTACATTAAATGATCATTCAGGTTAGAATCTATGTATAATGGAGAAAGGAGACTTTTAAATCATGCGCCCTAAAAAAATTCTCATTATTCTTGTGATAATGTTGTTGTTTAGCGGGTGTTTTAACCTGAAACCCGAATCTCCAACTGTCGATGCTTACATAGAGCAAAATATTAATGATTTTGAAACAGCTCTAAAAGAGCTTGATTATGAGAAGCTGCAGGAACTATTGGCCGATGAGCTAATGCTCGATTATGAATCAATTAGTAAAAATGATTTGGACAAAATTATTGAATTTTTTGGGGATTTTGATACTATTGACACTGCGGTTTTGACTGAGTTAGAACGATCAATTCTAGATAATACAGTAGTCATTGATGCAGAACTTTATTTAGAATTGATTAAAAACCAAGAAAAATATATGGATACAAAAACACTTAATATTATAATTGAAAACTTAGGAAACAAATGGACAGGAGATAAATGGTTGATTACAAGCATTATTAGTTATACAAGCGGAAATTACCAATATAGAAATCCGGCTGTAAATCCTGATGAACTCCTTGATCGTTTCAGCGACATCATACTCAATAAAGCTTTTTACGAGCTTCCTGATCTGCTTGCTTATACTCTAGTTACCAGTGATGGCACCACAGTAAACTATTACCGCAATAATCAGCAGTTTATTGCCCTATTATCAAATGATGTGAAAGACATTACGATTAATGCTGTTTCATTTCAGAATCGGCATTTCAGTTTAGAACCAAGCGGTATTCAGGCAGCAGCCGACTTAGAGGTAACTCTAGTAATTGACGGAATTGAGCAAAGTAAAAGTACACTGGTGACATTTACACTAATTGAAATTCCAGAAGGTTTAGTGATAAATCGACTCTTATATAAGCAGAAGTTTTTTGGCTTACTTTAAGTGCCTAAATAAAATAAGAGCACAATTAAGGGATGAAATATAAATCTCTTAATGTGTTCTTGTTTTTATTTTTTTAACCATTCAATTAAGGAAACACCCAACCGGAAATAACTGCCCGACTGTTGATTCCATCCGATTTTTGCTGTCATATGTTTTTCTCCTATAGTCAAGCCAGCTCCCCAAAAAGATGTAACCACATTACTGTTATATTGATTCTGCCATTCAACAACTAGATGGCACAATTTGCTGAGAGCCAGGCGATAATGAAGGATTAATTCTGCCAAAATCTTCTTCTCAACATACATTCCAGCAAAACTGACAGACAACTCCTCATTAACAGAACCATATACCACAGCTGTTTTTAATCCGGCAGAAACATTTTCTGCCTGCCTTTTAATAGAAAAAACAGCTTTTTGCCGCGAATTCACGTAAGATAAATCCATCTGAGAACAGCCGTCAAAATTGTACTGATACTGCCACTGAAACTGATTTAAACTTTTGAACAGTATCCCTTTAATACCCATGCTAGAAGAATCAAAGGCGAGACTCCAGCTTCTGCCAATGGGTGCCACAATTAAATCAATTGGTTTATCATCTTGCCACCTTAGTTTAATGAAAAAGTCTCTATATCTTGTTTCCAGTAACAACCGGTTGTTTTGTACGCATATTTTCCAATATGGCTTTAACTTCGCTATGCTGAAACCAGACAGCCGCGGCAGTTTATAGGCAGTTTCAAAGTCAGCAGTTAACACTAAATCTCCTCGATTGAGTAAGCCCTGCCACTGTGTACCGCAGTTTGTCCAAATACAGCTGCCATAGGAAATACGCCGATTGTCTTTTCTTGGTTGATACTGTAATTCCCACTTGGATTTTTTTCCATCTCGTTGATAGTCAAATGTAACAGTCTTAGTTTTAGCAGCCAATTCCAACGGTTCTTTCGTATTAAATCCTATTTTTAAATTTGGAGCATGCAGATTTAAACCCCAATTAAACTCAGAATCTAGATTAAAATCCCATGCAATAAAACCACTGCTTTTTTTCGTTTCACATAATTCGATGTTAATCCGCCGGATTTCATTTAAGCCAACATCGAACCAGCGAACTATACCAACATTATCGCAGCTGATAATGGGATGCAGTCCCGGTTTCACTGTAAAGATTAAGTAGCCGTTTTTGTCTGTTTTGGCAGTTTTCCCGTCAGGAAGGAAAAACAAATGATTAGGTGCCGGCTTACTATTTTCTGTTACAGAAACTATAACCTGCCCCTGATCACCGAGCCAACCTCTTATAACTTGACCCGTTAATTTCGCCTGTTCCTTACCGTAAACTGCAGTAATTGACTGCTGATTTTTTGTACTAGTTCCTGCTAAAACAGTACCACTTAGTGTACAGCTGCCCGCAGCCAATTTATCAGGTATAGCCACTATATATTTGCCATTAACTAGATGTGGAATTATGGGCTGATCATTGATTGTCCATTTACTGAATACAGGAATTAGGCCTTCACTAAACTGCAACTCTATATACGGCAGGTCTTCAGCAGCCTGAATCTTTAAATCAACATTAAACACTGCTCCAGTTGCAGCTGAAAAACTGCTTTGGAGCCACATTAGCCTGCTGAAACTGGAGAAATCCCTGTTTACCTGCTTTGTTAAGCCGTAAATCTGAGCATTCTCAAGTTTCTCAGGCCATATGCAGTGTTTCTGCCAATAAAGCTCTACCTGTTCTAAACTAAATGAAAACTTAACCCACTGATTCACCGGTAATTCATAAGAATGACCCACCGGATCTACTAAACAATATTGATTACTACCGAGGGCTAACAGCCACAACTGCTCTGTCTTTGGGTAAATAACCAAACCGCTGCCTTGAGGCATTTTGATTGTAAGCGGCCGTGTGTATTCACCAGGGCTGAGCCAGGGAATCTCAAAAGCAAACAGTAAATTTAAAAATTCACCTATGCCACTGCCAGCTTTTCCTTTTATACCCGCACTTGCCTGATACCACTCATTATCTAACCGGTAGAAAACAGCCAAATCATGACTGTCTATTGTTAATTCCCAATCAGCGGTTTGATTAATCCAGATTTTTAAAGGACACTGCACCTGCACTTGTTCATGGGGTACTGCGGCAGCCAGTGAAAGTACTGGTTGTAAGGTTTGACCGGCATTACCAACAGCACAAACCATGTAGAAACAAAACAAAAACACCGGTCCAATTATACGAATTAGCTTATTCACTGTTCAATAGCAATGCTGCCGCCGGCTAATTTTTCACTGACAACTACGATTTTATCGGCCTCTGTCTGAAGGGGTATAATCAACCGCCGCTCAGATTCGGCTAACAGCTGATAGCTGGATAAGTAAATCTCATCGATCATTGTTTCGGCTTGAAAAAACTGGAGCTGTCCTTTAAATAAATCGTGTACTGGATTAGGATTAGCCAGCTCTATCATTAAAGTACCCGGCTGCCAGCTGAACTCTTTAAGCAATAAATACTCATTTGGCTGGTGAATGCTTAATATCATCAAAATTGCCAAGCGAGGCCGCATACTAATTTTTAAAACTTCGACAAACAAAACAGGGCTGATACATGTGAAGTCCTGTGAAATAACGCTGATTACTACTTCTTTCGTCTCCAAAGGCTGTAAAGTAACTGCAGTCCGACTAATATCTATGTATTTAAGTGCCTTATTCCTAGCTCGTTCATTCATTTCAAGATTTACCGACCCGTCTAGATTCAAAGTAAACCAACCTAAATCCAAATCAATATTTTGAGTATATGATTTAGTGTTAGTTAAAGTGATGATAAATTCTGCACCCTGCTCAACTAAATGAGCATCGATAACCAGCGGCGAAACCATCACTGCCGCACAAGAGTCAGCAGCCAACAACATCAGCAGTAACACAAATAAGCATCTGGCTGTATATCTCATATCTGCGGCACCAATGTAAATTCAATTTCTGTTAAGTATGTACCCGGCGGATCACTGAAATCGCCTTGTAAACGCAGAGGAATGTCAATGATCAGTCCGTCACTGTCTGTAGGCGCCTGATTAACCATAACTCTAGCTAAAACGTCTGAAATGTTCTCCCAATACCCAAGATAATCATAGACCTGTATCTTGGAAGCAACAGTTACCACCGTGCCGTCCTGATTTTCAGCAGATTGACTTCCCTTTACCCTAAGCTCCCACATAACATTTGATTTCACTAAAACCTGGACAACCTCATCAACCACCTCACCGGGATACACCGGCGGAAAAACTAAATTGGATACTGTTAAGTCTAGGATTGCACAGGGTTCCACTGCAAAACTAACCAGCATGGTTTCAGCACTTGCACCATTACAGACACAGACTAGACTTAAGACAACCGATATTAATCCAAACAGCAAAAAAACCCGGAAAAGATGGTGAATAGACACAAATTTCACAGCTATATGTCACTCCTTAAAATAATCCCATCCCCAAGGGTTGTAAATATAATATCATAGTCTTAATGTTTTGTCAATTCAAATCAGCAAATAAAGCTTTATGCTTTATCTGCCTTTAATGCTCTTCTTAAAACTGCCGCTTTATCAGTCTGTTCCCACGGAAGTTCTAGGTCTGGACGTCCAAAATGACCGTAAGCAGCTACCTGACGGTAAATTGGCCGCCGTAAATCTAATTCGCTGATAATAGCTGCTGGACGCAGATTAAAATGTTCTTTTACCAATGCTTCAATTTCAGCTTCAGCTATTTTATTAGTTCCAAAAGTATCTACCGTTATCGATACCGGTTTTGCCACTCCGATGGCATAAGCAATTTGCACTTCAGCCCTGCTGGCTAATCCAGCTGCTACAATATTTTTAGCTGCATAGCGAGCGGCATACGAACCGGAACGATCAACTTTAGTCGGATCCTTACCTGAAAAAGCTCCACCACCATGACGGCCCATGCCACCGTAGCTGTCTACAATTATTTTTCTCCCGGTTAATCCTGAATCACCCAAAGGCCCTCCCACCACAAATCTGCCGGTAGGATTAATGAAATATCTGGTATCCTTGTCTAAACCCTCAGGTATCACCGGTTTAATCACATGCTTAATCACGTCACGTTGAATTTGCTCATGCTCAACCTCTGGATGGTGTTGAGTAGAAACAACTATATTATCTACCCGTACCGGCACTAAACCATCGTATTCAACAGTCACTTGACTTTTACCGTCCGGCCTTAAATACGGTAGGATTCCAGCTTTACGTACCTGGGCCAAACGCTGTGTCAGTTTGTGCGCTAAAGCAATAGGAAGTGGCATTAATTCCGGAGTTTCATCACAAGCATAACCAAATACTATGCCTTGATCTCCCGCACCTAAAAGCGAGCTTGCATCTTGCTCACCGCTGCGGTATTCCAAAGCTTGATCTACTCCCTGAGCAATATCCGGTGACTGCTCCTCTAATGAAGTCAATACAGCGCAGGTATCAGCATCAAAGCCATACTTTGCCCGATCATAGCCAATATCGCGAACTACATTCCGCACTACTTTAGGGATATCGACATAACACTGACAGGTTATCTCCCCCATAACCAATACTAGCCCAGTAGTAATTGCAACTTCACATGCTACTCGTGCATTAGGATCGCCAGCCAAAATTTCATCGAGTATTGCATCGGATATTTGATCGCATACCTTATCAGGATGCCCCTCAGTAACCGACTCTGAGGTAAACAAATATCTCTTACCTGACATTACTAGTTCACCTGCTTTCTAACAGTTCCAAAAAAATCTCCCGCTATTATTGAGGGAAGAACAAATACTAGTTACATACTAGCATTCTGTATGCATAGTGTCAATAGTAACCAATGAACCAATCATCAGTATAGTGCACCGGACGTCAGACACTCTACCTATAATTTTTGCTGGGCTGCATCTTAGTTATTTAAGAAGCTAAGACAAGGCTACAGCTTGTTCAATGATTTTTCTATCACAAAGATTTACCATATCAACTTTGCCAATTTTTCTTGGTAGAATAAAAATAACATTATCACCGACGGTTTTTTTATCATAGCTTAGGCCTTCGATTACTTGCTGAACAGGTATGAAAGGCATTTTGATGGAGAAACCCCAGGATTCTAAAGCATCAATGAGCATCTCTCCATCTTGAGGCAACAGAACATCCATTAATACAGCCAGTCTTACAGCCACGGCCATTCCAATGGCCACAGCTTCACCGTGACGATACACTTTATAATTAGTTGCTCGCTCTATGGCATGGCCAACAGTATGGCCGAAATTCAAGA
>JAAZMN010000100.1 GCA_012798795.1 Bacillota bacterium
ATGCCGATTACATTCATATTGATATTATGGACGGCCATTATGTACCGAATCTCAGTTTTGGTTACCCAGTTGCAGCTGCAGCAAAACAAGTTGCTGATTTACCACTAGATGTGCATTTGATGGTGACTAATCCAGATCAGTATATTAGTGATTTGCAAATCCTAAAACCTGAATATTTAACGGTGCACTATGAAGCATGCACACATCTGCAGAGAACGCTATCAAGTATTAGAGAAGCAGGAATGAAAGCAGGTGTTGCATTAAACCCTCATACGCCAATTAATGGCCTGAAGTACATTATGGATGATTTGGATTTAATACTTATTATGACGGTAAATCCTGGTTTCGGAGGCCAAAGTTTTATTCCAAAAATGCTGGACAAAATTAGGGATACTCGAGAAATGCTCGGAGAGCGTAAAATTGCACTTCAAGTCGATGGCGGGATTAGTCTAGACAATATTGAACAGGTGGTCAATGCGGGAGCAGATACAATTGTAGCAGGCTCAGCAATTTTTGCCGCCGCTAATGCTGCGGATTATATAACTAAAATGCGTAAAACAGTATAAAATAACAGATTTAAATTTTAAAATTGTAAAATTTGTATTTAAAGACTTGACATATCTGAAAATTACATTTATAATGAATTCGAAACCTAATTTTAACATAATTCTGCTTGTCAAAAGGGGTTGTGCTGATCAAAATAGAAAAGAGGTGATGCGCGGCGTAAGCATATTAAACATTTTGATAACTGTGAAGAATGATTACCACAATAAAATTAAAAAAATAAAAAACCATCTCCCTTGGGCACTGAAGAAAATGGCGAATTCGTAAAACAACACCAAAACTGGTCAAAATCAGTAAATGAATCTATCTATTAGGATATTTAACAGATAGATTACAAAAACATAACTGGCACAACCTCTTTTGATAATATATCAAAAGGGTTTTTTCTTTTATTATTGAAATATATAAATAGAATAAAATATATCCGCTAGGGGAGCTTATTAAAGCTGAGAACAGTTTTACTGAAACCCTTAGAACCTGTCAGGGTAATTCTTACGGAGGAAAGCGGTGATTGAAGGAATATAAATTGTGTTTTATATTTTTTTATCTGCTGTGGACTTCGTACCACAGCTTTTTTATTTTGTTAAATATTAAAAAGGGGGAAGGTTTATAATGAAAAACCGGATTAGATTAACAACGTTAGTTGAAATAGCTATTAGTGTGGCTTTAGCTGTTGCATTATCTTATTTAAAATTCTTTAGAATGCCTCAAGGTGGTTCTGTTTCTCTGCAGATGGTTCCAATAGTAGTTCTTGCAGTTCGCTGTGGCACTATTCCCGGATTAATCGGAGGTCTTCTGTTTGGTATTATTCGCATGATGCTAAGTCCCGATTTTTATTATCCGCTGCAGGCCTTGCTGGATTACCCAATAGCATTTACCACCATTGGATTAGCAGGAATTTGGGTGAGATATGGCAAAGATAAAATAGATTACCTTAGGAATGGGTTGGCATTAGTTTTTGTCTTTGGCTTAAGATTTATTTCACACGTGATTGCTGGAAAACTATTTTTTGGTCAATATGCACCAGAAGGAATGAACGAATGGTGGTATGCAATTACCTATAACGCAGCCCACTTAGTGCCTGAGTTAGTTGTAACTTTGATTGTAATCATGATATTAATGACTCGGAGGGAAATTTTTGAACAAAAACTTATCAGATAAGCAGTGGAATAAAAGTCTAATAATTGGATACAGTGATAATCTTCCTGATGATCCACCGATTATTGATGAACAGACATTAATTATAGCAGCAGACGGTGGATTAAAATGGGCTGAAAAATGGGGTTTGGTGCCACATGTAGTTATTGGTGATTTTGACTCAATTAATATTAGGGACGAAAAATTGTTGCTTTTAAAAAGTAACAAAAATACTATTGTGAAAAGATTCCCGAGAGAAAAAAGTAAGACAGATTTAGAATTAGCCGTAGATTATGCTGTAGATAGCGGTATTAAAACAATTATTTTGGCTGGTGCATGGGGAGGACGTATCGATCACAGTCTTGGAAACATTGATTTGCTTTACAAACTTGGATTAGAGGGTATTGAAGCTTGTATACTTACCACACAAGCTAAGCTTTTTCTGGTTAATCACAAGCTCGAATTAGAAATTCCCCTAAATACTATTGTGTCGCTTATTCCATTAACTGAAACTGTGACAGGAGTTAGCACAACGGGACTCTATTACCCATTGGAAGATGCTATAATTAAAAAAGGAAGCACATGGACAATTAGTAATAAAACAATAGAACCATTAATAAGTATAACGTGTAAGCACGGGGTATTGATTGCAGTTGTAGAATTTAAAAACCCCAGGTGATATGCCTGGGGTTATTTCTCAATTATGTCTAAAGAAAATAAAGAAGAGGTTAAATAACTCGCTCTACCTTGTTGCCTTTAAGACATCTTGTACAAACATATGCGCGTTTGGGAACTCCGTCAATCATTACACGCATTCTCTGCAGATTAGGTTTCCACACTCGGCGAGTTTTGTTCATAGCATGGCTTCTTTTATTTCCAAACTTAGTACCTTTATCGCAAACGATACATCTTCTAGCCAATATTCCAACCTCCTTTAAAGCTTTGTATAAAACAATAAGTCATTACGCTGTTATTTATTTTAACACAGTGAATTGCGGTTTGCAAGTCATACTTTACATTTCCGACATAAACAGTTAAAATGTACCTATGAATAAGATGTATTGGTAAAAATAGGGGGGGAAAGATTTTAATGACCCAGCAAATTCAGTCAGAATTAGGCAGTATAAGTATCAGTGAGGATGTTATTGGCACAATTTGTGGTGTAGCAGCTATGGAATGCTATGGCTTAGTAGGAATGGCTTCGCGTAGTGTCCAAGAAGGAATTAGCGAATTGTTGCGTAAAGATTATTATGAGCGCGGTGTGGATGTTCAATTTGACAATGAAGATACAATTGGTGTAACACTCTATATTATCGTTGAATACGGAGTAAAAATATCCGAAGTTGCTCGCAATATTCAGGAAAGAGTAAAATACGCCATAGAGAACACTCTGGGCCTTAAAGTTGCTCGTATTGATATTCGAGTACAAGGTGTACGTGTAACGGATGCCAAACGATAGTTGGTGGGAGGAAGGAAAATTGCAGGTAATTACAGGAGCAGATCTAAAAAAGATGTTTTCAGTGGCAGCACAAGTTTTATCAGACCAAAAAGATAGAGTTAATGCTCTAAATGTATTTCCAGTTCCTGACGGAGATACAGGAACAAACATGGCTTTAACTCTAAAATCTGCCATTCGTGAATTAGATAATCTCAAAAGTGATGATATTAGTAAGGTAGCCGCTGCTATCGCTCGTGGTTCACTTATGGGCGCACGGGGTAATAGCGGAGTAATTTTATCTCAGTTTTTCAGAGGATTTAGTGACGGATTAGCCAAGCTAAAAACAGCTAACGGCAAAGAGCTTGCATTTGCGTTCCAACAGGCTTCCAAGACTACTTATAAAGCTGTGATGAAACCTGTAGAAGGAACAATGTTAACAGTTGGAAGAGCAATTGCCGAAGCCAGTATAAAAGCAGTAGAACAGCAAGAACTAAGACCGGATCAAGTTTGGGAAATAGGATTGAATGCGGGCAAAACTGCTTTAGCTAATACTCCGAATATTCTTCCGGTTCTCAAAGAAGCCGGTGTTGTGGACGCGGGAGGCGAAGGTTTAATAGTTGCACTCGAAGGAGCATATCGCTGTTTAATTGGTGAAATCGATTACACCTTAGACGAAATAGTTGTTCAAGATGGAATTGATCAAGAAGTTATCAGTCGTATTAAAGGTGAGTTAAAGAATAAATACTGCACCGAATTTATAATTAAAGGAAACAATTTAAATGTGAACCAGATTCGCAAGAAACTCGAACCTAAAGGTGATTCTCTGCTTGTAGTAGGCGAATCTGATTTAATCAAAATTCATATTCATACTGATGGACCAGGCCAAATTTTAGATATCTGTACAAAGTTAGGTGACTTAACCGATATAAAAATTGATAATATGCAGCTGCAAAGCGAAACAATTAGTCAAGCTGCAGGTAATATTGTTACCTTTCCAACAGACAAAATAGCTAATACTCCAGTGGATGAGCCAAAGGAAATTGGTATAGTTGCAGTAGTTCCCGGTCAAGGATTAGCAGAGATATTTTTGAGTTTAGGTGTAGATAAAATTATACCTGGCGGACAGACTATGAATCCCAGCACTGAAGAACTCATTCAAGCAGTTGAAGAAGTCAATGCTGATTCAGTAATTATTTTGCCTAACAATAAAAATGTAATATTTTCAGCAGAGCAGGTAAAAGAATTTGTTGATAAAAAAGTCGAAGTAATTAGATGTAAAACCATACCTCAAGGGATTGCTGCATTAATTGGCTTTGGAAATCATATGGATTTTGAGCAGAATGTAAACGCAATGAAAGAAGGCATGGAACACATTCATTCAGGTGAGATTACTTATGCAGTTCGTTCTACTAAAGCTGGAGAACTAAATATTGAAGAACAGGATTTTATTGGACTGGCAGACGGCAAAATTGTTGCAGCTGGTCAATCTCTTAATCAAGTGGGCATGCAGGTTTTGGCTAGTTTAGTAAAAGAAAGTTCTTCATTAATTAGTATATATTTTGGGGATAATATTATCACTGATGAAGCAGAAGCATTTTCCACTCTAGTTAAGGAAAAATATAAAGAATGTGAAGTTGAACTATATTCAGGTGGTCAACCATTATATTATTATATATTATCTGTTGAATGACTAGGAAAGGATAAGAGGGAGGTGTGTAAATGACAAGAATTCATGTGGTAACTGACAGTGGAAGTGATTTACCGAAAGAGGTAAGGGAAAAATATAATATCCATGTTGTTCCATTGACTATTCAGTTTGGAGAAGACATATATGTCGACGGAATAGAGTTAAGTGCCAAAGCTTTTTATCAAGCATTAAAAGAAGCTTTGGTGTTACCCAGTACTTGTCAACCTTCACCAGCGGATTTTGTCAAATGTTATGAATCTATTTCTAAACCCGGAGAACATATCATCTCAGTTCATTTAAGCAGTGAATTAAGCGGGACTTATCAATCTGCAGTTTTGGCATCAACCATGTTAGAGGATCGGCACATCCATGTTCTTGACAGCAAATCTGCCTCTATTGGTATCGGCCTTGTAACCTTGGCTGTAGCAGAGGCAGTCCAAAATGGTGCAAGTGTAGAGGATGCTGTTAAAGAAGGAGAACGGGTCATTGAAGAAATAGAAGTCTTTTTCGTTGTCGATACTCTGGAATACCTAAGACGTAATGGGAGAATTGGTGCGGCATCTGCAATTGTAGGTTCACTTTTAAATATTAAACCAGTTCTAACTTTAAAAGACGGGATTGTTACTCCGCACGACAAGATTAGAGGTAAATCTAGAGCTTTAAAAGAAATTTCAGATATATTCAAAAGGTACCTAACTGCTCACCCGAACCGTAAAGTACGGATAGGTATTACTCATGCAGACTCAATATCTGAAGCTAACATCATTCGCGATGAACTTATATCTGATTTTGATATGAAGGATATTTTAATTGAGTATATCGGAGCAACTATCGGAGTACACGTAGGTCCGGGTACAGTTGCTTTGCTGTGGTATCCACTCTAAAGTATACCCCTGGGATTTCCGGGGGTTTTAAGTTAATATGGAGGTCGAGTTAATATGTTAGAGCATCCGGTAACTGTTATACCGGGTATAGGTAAATCCAGAGCTAAGCTTGCAGCTAAATTGGATCTTGAGACAGTTAGGGATGTATTATTCAGTTTTCCGAGGACTTATAAAGATTACACACACATATTCAGTCCTGACAAAGCAGAAATTGGCATGGAAAAGTTGTTTGCAGGAGAGTTAATTGACTTGCGCGAGAAAAAACTTCAAGGTAAACGCCGCTTAATTCAAGCACGTTTATTAGGTAAGAGAAGGGCCCTAACTCTTAGTTGGTTTACTTTCTCTTATCATAGAGGTTACAGCTATCAGTACAATCAACTGCAGAATAAACATAGACTGTGGGTTTACGGCCAAGTTAAATCCGGTTTATATGGACCGGAAATCGTCGGCGGTGAATTCTATGCAGCTGAACCAAAACATCTAGGATTATTTCCAGTGTATCCACTTGTATCCGGGATAACTCATCAAATGCGATTAAATTGGATTGAGTTTGCTCTCCAACACCTCAATGAAATAGAAGAGTGTTTACCGCCGGATTTAATTGATAAATTTATTGATAGAAAGCAAGCAATAAATAGTATTCACTTTCCTATTAATCATGAAGAACTGACTCAGGCACGGCGGCGTCTAATTTTTGAAGAGTTTTTTTTGTTTCATATTAGTTTAGGCTTAATCAAACGCAAAGGAAACTATGTAGTACATAAACCTGATGGTAAGATAACAAAAGCATTTTTGGCTAATTTACCTTTCAAATTAACGAACGGTCAAAAACAAGCCATTAACATAGTTAGAGAAGATATGGAAAGTGATCAGCAAATGCGGAGGCTGATCCAAGGAGATGTGGGTTCTGGTAAAACAGTTGTGGCTAAATATGCTAGTCTTAAAGCTGTAGATTCTCATGGCCAAGTTGCCATCATGGTACCAACAGAAGTATTGGCTAAACAAATGTATGCTAGAATATACCGAGATTTTAAACCCTTAGGTGTAACTACTGCTTTATTAGTTGGTAACACCCGGATTAAACAGCAAGAAGAGATTTTAAAAGGGTTAGCTAACGGAGATATTTCAATTGCTGTCGGAACTCATGCTTTAATTTCCGAGAAAGTGGAATTTGCTAATTTAACTTTGGCCATCGTTGATGAACAGCATCGATTCGGTGTAAGACAGAGGATTGCTCTCAGTGACAAAGGTAAGGCTGATCTGATAGTTATGAGTGCTACTCCTATTCCTCGGTCATTAGCCTTATCTTTATACGGCGATCTGGATACTACATTAATTCAAGATAAGCCACCGGGCCGTAAAAAAATTGATACTAGGCTGATTCATCCCAAACAACGAGATGATGTTTATCGGTTTTTAGTTTCTCGAGTTAATCAAGGTGAGCAGGGTTTTG
>JAAZMN010000101.1 GCA_012798795.1 Bacillota bacterium
AAACAGATTAATGAAGCGGAAAAGCGGGGAGAAAGTACCGGGCTGACCCCGGATGAATTAGCCTTTTATGATGCTTTAGCAGATAATGAATCAGCTAAAGAAATAATGGGCGATGAGATTCTCAAGCAAATTGCCAGGGATCTAACGGTTTCGATCAAGAACAATCTTACTGTGGACTGGGCGATTCGCGAAAGTGTACAGGCGAAAATGAAGATGATTATCAAACGTTTGCTGAAAAAGTACGGTTACCCGCCTGATCAGTCAAAGGCGGCAGTTGAACTTGTTATGGAACAAACTAAAATAATGTGCCAGAATGAGAGTCCACAGTAATGCGAGTATCCTAAAATTAAGGGCTCAAGATAGAAATTTAATATCTGAAAAAAAGCTTACCGTTCGTATTCGTAAAATAAATGCAGAGTTCTTGGCGGTGAGCTCTTTCTAATGCTCAATAGCGTTTCAAGCTACTGTAATTCAGGTTATAACTAATCTGGCAAGAATTATCTACAATGTACTTTATTGATCAATCCAGTGCATTACCTAGATTAATCATAAGTTTTTTGTTAAAATTGAGACAGTTAGATATTACAGGATCTATGGGAGGCTCTTAGAATGAAAAATAAATTATCAATTCAGGTTATTGAAGGTTTTCTACTTGCTCTTTTGCTTGTATTTAATGTGATTGTTATATTTTTTAATTGGTTTGAAGCTCTAGCACTAGTACTGTGTACTATAACTTTTGTATTGATAGTTTTACTTATTGCCAGGTATAAAAACAAGATTCAAAAGCGGAATAGAGTTTTGACTATTATTATAAGTTTTATTTTGTGGAGCAGTATTCTAATCGCGTTTGTGTATAATGTGTGAGGCATTTATGAGTCATTTTGGACAAGAGGATGCAGGGGTTAAGTTTTCTAACAGATAGCTTTGTAGATAAATAAATTTTTGGTGACAGCTCCAGGTAAGGAGCTGTTTTTTAATGCAGATGTGAAAATGTTTCATAAATTTGTGAAAATAAAGAAGGGAATTCAATTTGAGTCAAGAAAAAAATTGTGAGAAAAATGTAAACTATTAATCAAGGAGAGCGTAATAATGGCTACACTAAGATAT
The DNA here is from genome assembly GCA_012798795.1 of Bacillota bacterium. Lineage (GTDB taxonomy): Bacteria > Bacillota > Limnochordia > Darwinibacteriales > DTU012 > JAAZMN01. The sequence continues at coordinate 1,108 of JAAZMN010000101.1, forward strand.
TGCAGCACGCTCTGGGGTATCTTTATCCACAGTTAGCAGGGTTTTAAATGGTCATCAGTCGGTTAACTCTGCTGTTGCAGTTAAAGTGCTTAGTATTGCTTCGGAGCTAGGCTATGAGAAAAATACCAGAAAAGATGAGAAACAAACACTTGCTGTTTTAGTAACTTGGCCGAGTACATCACCTACTCAAACACGAAGGGACAGTCAGTATGCGATGATGTTTCTGCATTCTATCTATGTTACTGCTGAAAAATTAGGATATCATCTAGTATTTCATTTTGGTACTGAAGAAGGTAAGCTTAACTCGTTTCTGCATTGACAGATTGCAACAAAACAGTTTTTAGGTGCTATAATAGTTGGTTCTTATTTTGCCATGGAAAAGACTTATGTTGATTATTTACTGAAAGCTGATATTCCATTTTTCCGATTATCAAAAGCACCGACTGATTATATCCCATCTCACAGTTATGTGGCAGTTGATGATTTTGCCGGCGGGTATAAAGCAGGAAAACATTTGATCGATCTCGGTGTTAAAAACATCCTTCATATTCAGGGACCTTCTAACTCGAGAGATGCCTTGGAGCGCAAAAAAGGATTTTTGCAGGCATGCCGTGAATATGATTTTCCTCAAAACCAGGTTACTTTTTTCAAAGGTGATTTTCATGAGCCTGCAGGACAAAGATGTGCAGCAGAGCTTATTGAAAGAGGAGAAATTCCTGAAGGAATATTCGCTGCAAACGATATGATGGCAATTGGCTGTATGCGGACTTTGCTAAAGCATGGTATCCGTATTCCAGATGATGTAAAAATAATTGGTTATGATGATATAATTCTTGCTTCCTATGTAGAACCGGGTTTAACAACGATACGTATACCATTTGATGATTTGGCCCGGGTTGCTACAGAAGAACTTGTAAAACAGATTGAATTTCCCAAACGGAAGACTATCAAGGTTCTATTAGATGCAGATTTGGTTATTCGCAGTTCCTGTGGTGCCAAAACTGAATAATTTTAAAGGAGGTAATTGCAAATAGATATTTTATAATATTTATTGATGAGCAGCAAATCTAAATTTGGAGGGACATAGGCAAGGCACGATTAGCAGGGAGCTTGAAAGAGGCCAATTATAAAATTATGGGCACAAAATAAAGTGGTGGAAAAATAATTTGTTTACATAATGATATTAGTTATCGCTCTTCCAGGGCCAGTATTGTTCATGTTTTATAAACCTGAGTACAAGGAGGATAGATTAATGTTTGTAAAAAAATATCTTATTCCACGGCTTTTACAGTATTTCCTAGTAATATTCCTGGGGATAACTATCGTATTTTTTATACCCCGGATGGCACCGACGAATCCTGTTCAGAGAACGATTTCAGAATTGAAGTCGCGGGGTACATATTTGGATCCAGCATATGTGGAGCAAATGATTGAAGATCTGACAGAATTATATGGTCTATCGGGCTCCTGGTTTGAGCAGTACAAAGATTTCTGGCAGAGATTGTTTACCGGTGATTTTGGTATTTCATTTTTCCAGTTTCCCACTCCAGTGATTGAATTAATTAAAACTGCTCTCCCCTGGACGGTGGGTTTATTATTGTGTACAACGGTATTATCCTGGGTAATTGGAAATGTCATCGGAGGAATGGCAGGTTATGCTCATAATAAGCGGTGGTCAAAGAATCTTGATGTAATTATTATGGTTATCCGACCGATACCATACTATATTTTTGCCCTAGGTCTTTTGATCCTTTTTGGATATGTTGTTAGAATATTTCCGATTGCTGGGGGTGCCACCATCGGAAAAACACCGTCATTTACTTTACACTATATCCTGGATGTTCTAAAACATGCATTTCTTCCGGCTTTATCCATGGTTGTCCTGGGAGTAGCATCATGGTTTCAGACTACAAAGCTGATTGTTCAGAATGTCAATGCTGAGGATTTTGTACAGTATGCCCAGTTGGGTGGGATTAAAGAACGGAAAATTATGTTTAAATATGTTATCCGGAATGCTATGTTACCTCAGATAACTAACCTGGCATTGTCGCTGGGACAAATTTTAAGTGGGGCTTTAATTACCGAAATAGTGTTCTCATATCCGGGAGTAGGCAATCTGCTTTTTTCAGCTATAACAACCGGGGATTACAATCTGATAATGGGAATTACTGCTCTTTCCATTATGGCAATTACAACAATGGTATTAATTGTTGACTTAATTTATCCCCTGTTTGATCCAAGGATCAAATACAAATAATTTTAGGGAAGGAGATAGAAATGCTTATCCGGCAAATATCAAAAGAGCTTTTTAAGGATTACCGGTTTTTATTTGCTTTTATTGTTTTATGTTTTCTCATTATCCTAGCGCTACTGTCTGCATTTTCTCCTTATGATCCGTCATTCTGGTTCTATGTACCCAGAGATTTACCTCCTTCCTGGACAAATATACTGGGAACCAGTTCTAAAGGTCAGGATATTTTTTGGCAGGCAACCTTTGCTATCAGAAATTCACTGATTATTTCGGTGATTGCCGGAGTAGTTTCGAGAATAATTGCGATTTTAGTCGGTTTGATAGCCGGTTATCGAGGCAGGACTGTGGACAGAGTTTTAATGTTTCTCAGTGATGGTTTTCTGGTTATACCCCTGTTTTTAATTATTGTGATGCTGGCTATGTTAATCCGAGATAAAATGAATATTGTAACCACAGGATTATTACTGGCCATTTTTGGCTGGGCCTGGGATGCTCGGGTAATTAGGTCACAGATCTTAAGTTTAAGGGAGCGTGAGTTTACTCAGACTGCCATTCTTTCGGGGACCGGGACTGTAAAATTAGTTCTTAAGGAATATTTACCTTATATTACTCCACTTGCTTTTTCCACATTGATAAATAATATGTCCTGGGCTATAGGAATGGAAATAACACTGTCAATTGTTGGTTTAACCAATATGGATATTCCTACCCTTGGTACCATGCTTAAATGGTCTTTGAATTACCAGTCACTACTATTAGGACGCTGGAACTGGTTATTAACCCCGGTTATTCTTTCAATCCTCCTATTTATTGCCCTGTACTGGTTATCTATTAGTATCAGTGAATACCTGGATCCTAGAACACGGGTCCAGAGAGTAGGTGGGGAGTGAAATGACCACTAATAAGACTGTACTTAGGACACAGAATTTGAAGTCATACTATATTCTAGATGTTTATGGCACTAAAAAAGTTGTGAAAGCAGTTGATGGGGTTGATCTGGAAATCCAGGAAAATGAAATTTACGGTATAGCCGGTGAAAGTGGATGCGGGAAAACAACACTCCTGAAAGCCCTTTATGCTCTGATAAAGCCACCATTAAGACTTATGGATGGAAGGGTTGTGTATACCAGGGGAGATCAGGATATTGATATTTATTCTTTGAGAAAAGACGAAATAAGGAAACTTCGGTGGGAATACATCGCCTATATCCCTCAGGGGGCAATGAGTATATTCAATCCGGTCATTAAATTAAAGGAGACTTACCGGGATTTTCTTGATAGCCATATAAGCGGGAAAACCGAGAAAGAAATGTTGGCAATTGCTAGGGAGCATATCGACAAACTGGGACTTCCCACAAAGATACTGGATGCTTATCCTCATCAACTTTCAGGTGGAATGAGACAGCGGGTGGCAATAGCCCTGGCAGCACTTTTAAAACCTAATGTGATTTTTGCTGATGAACCTACAACTGCCTTGGATGTGGTGGTTCAAAGAGGGGTTGTCCAGTTATTAAAAAGCATCCAAAATCTCCAGAGGAATACGATTATCCTGGTTACACATGATATGGGGATTCATGCCAATATAACGGACAGGTTAGCTATTATGTATGCTGGAAAAATAATTGAAGAAGCAGCTACCAGAGAAATCTTTAAAAATCCACTTCATCCTTACACACAGTATTTAATCAATTCACTACCAAAGTTTGGTGATACTGGAAAAAGGGCCAGTACCCCCGGAAATCCACCTTCTCTAGCAAATCTGCCGGAGGGGTGTCCGTTTCATCCAAGGTGTCCTCAGTTATCGGAAATCTGTAAAGAAAGAATACCAAAATTGACCAGTACGGATAATGGACATAAAGTTGCCTGTTGGTTAATGAACGGAGGGGAAGATGATAAGAATGCAACCTCTTCTTGAAGTTAAAAATTTAACAAAAGTCTTTTTTCGCGGCAGTATTTTGTCAAGGGATAGAATTACGGCAGTTGATGATGTTTCTTTCAAAATTAAACCTTCAGAAATTTTTACACTTGCCGGTGAGAGCGGTTGTGGGAAATCCACCATTGCCAGAATGATCCTGGGATTTGAAGAACCCACTGCAGGTCAGATTATCTATCAAAATAATGAGACAAAAAGAGGAGAAAAAATCTGGTTTAGTCAAAGGATTCAGGCAATTTTTCAAAATCCTTTTGAAACCTTTAATCCTTTGAGAAAAGTTGAGCGTTATTTGTATGAAACAGTTTATAATTATAAACTGGTTGGAAATAAAAAAGAGGCCAAGGAACTGATAAGCGAAAAACTGGAGTCCGTTGGACTTGATATTGAAGATGTTTCTGGAAAGTACCCCAGTGAGTTTTCAGGAGGACAGCTCCAGAGGATTTCGATTGCAAG
>JAAZMN010000102.1 GCA_012798795.1 Bacillota bacterium
AGGGTATAACTTTACAATTGTTGTCACATTGGACAATGCACAAATTGCTCAAAACAAACGGGTGATCTGTTTAGAAATAGGTTCACCCGTTTTGGTATATGCTGTTTTCAAGCTGTATAATAAACTGTTTCATTTTTTCTTTAGTTGGAAAATAGGCTTGGGCTAAATGTGCATTGCCGCCGCCGCGGCCGTCATATTCGGATAAGTACTTTTTCATAGATTTACCGCAGTGGAATGCTGCTGTTCGATTAACGGCAAGCACCAAACGATTATTTACAGTTATTATCACAATATAATTTCCTATGGCTAGAATTTCATCTGCCAGTAAGATTGCATAGTCTGTGGATTTTCTAGCATCAAGATTAACAATGATTAAATCTTTCTCAGCTTTATGGACTATTTCTTTCGCCTGGTAATAAGCAGCCTGCTTTTGTAAGTGCTTATATTCTTGTGCTAAAGCTCGTTTGCTTTCTATTTCTGACTCGACTCGCTCTAATACATCTCCTTCTGAGGATGAAAATGAATGTGCCAAAGCAACTATGATATTATGTTTAAACTGGAAGTCTTGCTGTGCTTGTTGGCCGCAGAGAAAATATATTCTCGTTAGTGATTTATATTTTTCTGTTTTTATGATTTTCAATAAGCCCACCTGACCGCTGGATTTTAGATGGGTTCCACAGCAGGGAACGGCATCAAGACCAGCAAATTCAACAATACGGATATCCTGATCTATAGTTGGTTTTTTCCTCAGGTTTATCCTGCCGATCTGCTCTTTTGTGATGAAATAACAGCGAATAGGTATATCTTGATAGATCAATTTATTAATCCGTGTTTCCGCATCCGCTATTATCTTGTTGGAAAGTGTGGGGGTGGAAATATCAATGGTCGCATAATCTTCGCCTAAATGAAAACCCTTAGTTTGATAGTTATAGTAGTGATAAAATACAGCTGACATTAAATGCTGACCGGAATGATGTTGCATATGGTAAAATCTTCTATCCCAATTAAGCCTGCATTTAACTTTGGATTCATAGAGTTTATCAGCAATAACATGATAGATTTGATTATCTTTTTCATAGACATGCAGTATTTTGGAATCATTAAGGTATCCCTGATCCGATGGTTGACCACCACCTTCAGGATAAAATATGGTATTTTCTAGCACCACATGATATTTATCTTCAATCAATGAAGCAGATACTATACTTGTGTCAAATTCACTTAAAAAAGGGTCTAAATAGTACTGTCTATTCTGCAATGGCTCCACCTCTTTAACAAATTCTACTATAATATTAATATTACATTGTCATTTTACTTCGCCTATAATCAGTATTTGTCCTGCAATAATAGAAAAATCCATTACCCAGCAGTTGATTGTTTTTAAAAACTGTGGTAGGATAAAATAAATTATAAGTAAAAAATATGCGTTGAAGGAAATAAGTAGAGGTAGTGGTTACAACTTTAGAGAGCAGGTCGGATGGTGCAAGACCGTTGCAGTACACTCGCCTTGAATTACGGTTCCGGAGCAGTGAGGGGAAACCCTCACGGGGTATATCATCCGTTATCATGATTAGAGACATTAAAACAATTGTTTTAATGTGAATCAAGGTGGTACCACGGGTTTTTCTCGTCCTTAATAGGATTAGGAAAGCCTTTTTTATTTAACTTTTACATTTTTTTACAGGGAGATGATTTAATGAGTAATGTATTTGATGTACTAAAAGAGAGAGGATTTATTGAGCAGGCCACTCACGAAGATGAAATTCGGGAGATGTTAGGAAAAGAAAAGGTTACTTTCTATATTGGTTTTGATCCAACAGCAGACAGTCTCACAGTTGGACATTTTCTGACAATAATGGCTATGGCACATATGCAGCGGGCAGGTCATCGACCAATAGCCTTGATCGGTGGGGGTACAGTAATGGTAGGGGACCCCAGTGGAAAAACAGATATGCGCAAAATGATGACAGTAGAACAAATTGAAGACAATGCCGCAGCCTTTAAAAAGCAGCTTTCACGTTTTATTGAATTTGGTGGAGATAAAGCTTTAATGATAAATAATGCGGATTGGTTGCGTAATTTAAATTACATCGAATTTTTGCGAGAAATTGGTGCTCATTTTTCAGTGAATCGCATGTTAACTGCCGAATGTTATAAATCTCGTTTAGAAAGAGGATTAACATTCTTGGAGTTTAATTATATGGTTATGCAATCTTACGATTTCTACAAATTGTATCAAGAGTATGATTGTGTCTTACAGTTGGGTGGTAATGACCAATGGTCAAATATTATTAGCGGAGTAGAATTGATTAGGCGTATCAGCAGTAAGCCGGCTTATGGTATGACCTTTACATTATTAACCACCAGTGACGGTAGAAAAATGGGTAAGACTGAATCAGGTGCAGTATGGCTTGATCCTGATAAGACTTCGCCATATGAATTTTATCAATACTGGAGAAATGTAGAGGACAGCCAAGTGGAAAAATTATTAGGCTTACTAACATTTCTTCCTATGGAGGAAGTCCGACGCTTAGGAGCTTTAAAAGGTGCAGAAATAAATAGGGCAAAAGAGGTTTTAGCCTTTGAAATTACGAAAATAGTACACGGGGAAAATGCGGCTCAAGATGCACAAGAAGCAGCCAAAGCACTGTTTGCTGGTCAAGGTAAATCAGATTCCATTCCATCTACAACATTTTCTCGCAGTGAATTCGCTCAGGGTATGGATTTAATTACACTGCTGCGAAAACTCGAACTAATCAATACTCGCTCTGAAGGACGTCGTTTAATCCAGCAAGGGGGAATTTATCTTGCCGAGGAGCAAATAAAACAATTTGATTATTTGGTTACCGAAGAAGATTTTTCTGATGATAATGAGTTGATGGTTCGCAAAGGTAAAAAGGTTTACCATCAAGTTAAGCTTATTGACTAACAAAAGCGAGGTTAGCTCTTATGAGAAAAGAGATAAGATTAGTCTGGTTATTGGTTATTCTAGTGTTATTTGCCGGTAAAACAGTCGGTGCACAAACTGTTGTGAGGGAATATCGCATGAAGCAGGCAGGAAGTGATTTAGGTACTATTCAGATAGA
>JAAZMN010000103.1 GCA_012798795.1 Bacillota bacterium
CTACACCAGATTATTTCTATTTGCATAAATTGCTGCTTGCGTACGATCGGCTACTTCGAGTTTGCTGAGAATATTCGACACATGAGTTTTGACTGTTTTAATGCCAATAAATAAGGTATCCGCAATTTCTTGGTTTGTTTTACCATTTCCGATTAACTGCAGGACTTCCAGCTCGCGTTCTGTTAGTATAGTATGGGGTTTTGGCTCTTTGCGCATATACTTAAGCATTTTTGCTGCCACAACAGGTTCAATTACGGATTCATTATCCATGGCACGTCGGATTGCAGCAGCAATTTCATCAGCTTTTGCTGTTTTAAGTAAGTAGCTTAATGCTCCGGCTTCAAGAGCAGGAAAAATTTGTTCTTCATCAATGTAACTGGTAATAATGATGATCTTTATTTGAGGATGCTCTGCTAGAATCTTTTTTGTGGCCTCTACACCGCTTATGTTATCCATAATTAGATCCATCAAGATTACATCCGGAACTTCTTTTTTACAAAAATTAACTGCTTCTAAACCATTTTCAACATCACCGATAACTTCAATACCGTTTTCTGTTTCAAGATAACCAATAAGACCTTTTCTCACCATCTCGTGATCATCGACTACCAGTACTTTAATAATTCTTTTTTCCATTATGAAACCTCTTTTCTTATTGGAATTCTTACTTCGAGACGAGTACCCTTTCCAGGAATGGATATCCACTTTACAGTCCCGCCAAATTCATTAACCCGTTCTTTAATCGTTTGTATTCCATAAGATGTTTTAGAAATCGTTGATTGATCAAAACCTATCCCATTGTCTTCAATAGTTAAGTATGCCCGTTTATTATTATCAAGGCTTTCCAGTTTAATATCTACTTGTTCAGCCTCTGAATGTCTTAATACATTTGACAGAGCTTCTTGGACAATCCGATATAATTGATTTTCAATATGATTTGGAAGTGCAATTTCTGCTAATTTTAAGCTGCAGTTAATAGCCATCTTTGCTTCCAGTTCATGGGCTAAGTTGCGAATGGCATCAACTAATCTTTCCTCCTGCAGCACTGTGGGTCTAAGTTGAAGCAGTAAAGCTCTCATTTCAGCTTGGGCTTTTGTTGCAGAATATTCAATATTTCTAATCAAGTCGGAGCATTTAGAGGGATCTTTTTCTATCATACGCAGAGCAGTGGCACTTGTTAGTGCAATGGCAAAAAGCTGTTGACTGACTGCATCGTGTAAATCACGGGCGAGACGCTGCCGTTCTTCTGTGATTGCAGTAGTCTTAGTTTTTTGGATCAGCTGCACATTCTCCTCTGCTAATTTTTGGAGCGTGGTTACTTGTTCGTCAATACGATCAGCCATTTCATTAAATGCGACAGCGATATCACCTACGTCTCTATCTTGAGTAAAGGGTAAACGAAAACTAAGATTGCCGTATGCCAAAGTCTTTACCCCCACAGTTACTTCTTCCAGTTTATTTCGGAGTGTTTTGGAAAATTGAAATCCGAATATTAATCCGCAGATCACTGAGGCAATAACTGTAATAAGAAATACAAAGGCACTGATATTTACCGGCACTGTAATGTTAAGATAGTTAAGAGTGACCCAAAAAACAGCTAAGCAAATAAAGGTGGTTAACAGGCTGCTATAAGTATAATAGCCAATCCATTTCCATCTTATGTTCAGCATAATATTAGCTCCCTATCCGATTCGGCGAATAGTTATTTCGCCGATTTTCATTGATGCTGTTATACTCAATTTACGTTCAGATGAACTGTATTCTGGGGTTTCCAGATCGATAGTTCGGGATATGCCGTTAACATTTTGATCGAGAACAGTGATTTCGCCGACCTTAACACGACAAAAAGCTTTTAGCGGCAGATCCCGCGGAATATATATGGTAACTTCACCAATCATACCATTAATACAGAAGAAAATTTCTTTATTTGGTATGACAGCATTAGTTAAATCCAATTGAATTTCTCCAATTCCGTGAGCTATATTCGTATCCTCCACATACCAGGCCTCACCGCCCCGGTGTAATTCACCGACAATTAGCGAATGTTTGCCTCTGCTTTTCCCTTGAAAAACATCTTGGGGACTGAAAATAATGGATAATCCAATAATTATCAATCCAATCGGCCAAATGAGATTCCAGGAAAATCTAAAACCGGTAAATCCTAAACGAGGCAGCAGTATAAATGTACCCAAAGCAATGAGTACAACTGAAAAAACTAATGCAAAACTGCTGCGAAATCTTGCTTTAATATAGTCCCGAACAAGTATTTTGGCTCCAATTAAAATAATTAGAATTGGCCAATATCGGATTAAGGCTTGCCCGGGGGTAAGTGAAATTAAACCTAAATTGGCCAGCAGATAACCGACTCCGATAATGATAAGCAGCAGTGGTATGCCGGAAAATTCACGCATGAAATTATTCAGCTCCTTTATCAAAACACTCTGGATCAGTTCTAGATGGAAATTCAATGTTAATTATAACAAATATGTTCGGATAATAATTATTTCGAGAGAAGTACTCTTTTCCCTTGCTGATGATATTATATCTAATTCGCTTAAATATAGAAACAGACTATGGAACTAAAAACAATCCGTCTTTAGACGTAGTTACATTACAATCAGTTTGGGATAAGCAATTAGGGATGAAGGGCTAATCGAGGTATAAATTTCAGCTGATATAATTTAGCTTCCCTTTTTAAGGGAAGCTTTTTTCATTCCATATCAAATGGCAGCGGGATGTCATTTAGCTTTTCGCGACTCATGTCCAAGACTCCTAATGCTATGTGGGCTAGTCCAAATCCAAGTAATCCGGGAGCAAATTTGCTTTTCATATTTTTGCGCATTAAACCGTAACCTAAACCGGTTACTGCTGCACCTAATGCAGTGACAGCTATACTCGTTGTATTATTTTTCATGCTAGATCCCTCCTGTTTAAAGTTTACCCTGAAATTGTTTTTACTCTACTGGAGTTAATCGGTAAACGGACCAAAAGCAGGATATAATAAGCTTGTGCAGAAATATAAAATGTGGACCTACACACATAATGCCGGATATGAATATCCTGTAGAGGGGTGATGGAAAATGGTATGTGATTTATGTACTAAAGCCTATGATAGTGTTGCAATAAAAATTAATAACGCCCACATCTGCAGGGAATGTGAAGAAAAAATAATTGCTATTACAGTATGGGATCCAGATTATCAAATGTGGATTAATAGAATAAAAAGGTTTTGGCAGCATCTGCTGGGAGAGAAGGGTTACGCTTAAATGGATCAATCCTGTGCGCCTTTATGGGAAGCAATAGTTGAATATGCCAATAAGAAAGTTATTTCATTTCATACTCCTGGTCATAAATTAAGATCAGGGGTTTTTCCTCATATTGACAAAATTTTAGGGACAAGCTTATGGGCTTTGGATGCTTCAGATGAAGTAGAAGATATTACAAATAATCACAGTTTTAAACAAGTTTTAAAACTGGCAGAAACTTTGGCAGGCGAATTGTTTAATTCATATGCTGCAAGATTTTTGATAAATGGTACAAGCGGTGGTATTCATTCTATGCTATTAGGGCTGACTGGAAAGATAGTCATTCCTAGGTTTTCCCACCAGTCAGTATACGGCGGCTTGATTTTATCTGAAGCTGATCCTATTTACCTTGCAGCGAAAATAGATTCAGAGTGGAATATACCGTTACCGCCTACTTTTGAGGAAATTAAACAAGTTCTTGAACATGGTAAAAATATAGAAACAATTTTTCTCACTTACCCTACTTATTATGGAACCACAACCGAACTTGAGAAAATACTTAAGTTAAAGAAGCAGCATGAGGTGGCAATTTTTGTGGATGAGGCTCATGGAAGTCACTTTAGATTTTCTCCTGAATTGCCAGAATCAGCTGTGGACCTTAAAGCTGATTTAGTAGTTCACAGTACCCATAAAACTTTAGGAACACTAACCCAAAGCTCACTGCTGCATATTAACAATCCTGATCTGGAGGCCAAAATCGATACAGCACTTACTGTTTTGCAGTCCACAAGTCCGTCTTTGATCTTATTGGGAGTGATTGATGCTGTACGTAGAGAACTGGCTTTATCCGGCAAAGCTTTGGTTGAAAATGCAGTTAGGCTTGGAAATTATATTAGAGATAGGCTTAAGTGTATAGACGGTGTCAAAGTTGCACCCAGCAGAATTACTAATGATCCTACTAAAATTCTCTTTAATCTCAATGAGATTGGACTAAGCGGATTAGAGGTTGAGACCCGGCTGCGTTATGATTATAATATTCAAGTAGAGCTGAGTGATTACTATAATGTACTAGCATTAATTACCATAGGAGATACTGAGCAGTCCGTAGAATCTTTCTTAGCTGCAGTTGATGATTTGGTCAGGAGATTCAGCGGCAACAAGCCATTACCTAAGCTTTCGGTACCGTATTATTTGGCAATACCCCAAAAGGTTTTTTCGATGCGGAGGGCAATTTGCAGTCAAAGTGAAATGACAACATTATCTCAAGCTGAAAATAGGATTGCGGCAGATTTCCTTATTCCATATCCTCCGGGAGTTCCTGTGATTGTTCCAGGTGAGGTAATTAGTTCTGATTTGATTGATTATCTTAAATCATGTTATAAAAATGGGTGGGAAGTCCGGGGCATGCGAGAAGAAAATCTAATGGTAATAAAGGAACATTAGGTTTAATCACGAATTTGTGAGAAGAGGTAAAACCAATGAGTAGTGGAGTTTTTATCACATTTGAAGGTATTGATGGCGTAGGAAAGACAACGCAATTAAATAAGGTATATCAGAAGTGTATCGAGCTGGGATATTCTGTTATTAAAACACGAGAACCAGGTGGAACTAATATAGGTATGCGGATTCGCGAGTTATTACTGGACCCGGGTTTGGATGAGATGGCTCAGCATACCGAAGCATTATTATATGCGGCAGATCGGGCACAGCACATTCAAGAAGTCATTAAACCAGCTTTAAAATCGGGTAATGTTGTTTTATGTGATCGTTATCTTGATTCGTCAATAGCGTATCAAGGATATGGATTAGACAGAGACATAGCACTAATTAAAGAAGTTAATAAGTGGGCGATTGCCGGAATAATGCCAAAGATTACTTTTTGTTTAGATCAAGAACCAGAAATTGCTTTAAAAAGGACTAAAGGCGATAGAATTGAACAGCGTACCATTGAATATTACCGCAAGGTAAGAGCAGGATATCGCCACATAGCCATCAGTGAACCGGACCGATTTTGCTTAATTGACGCTAACGGTACAGTTGAGCAGGTGTTTCATAGAATATGGTATATTATTGCCGGGAGGGGTATTTTATGAAAATGTTGATTACCATTATTCCGGATAGAGATGTGGCCCAGGTATTAGATAGGCTGACAACAAGCGGTTTTAGTGCAACCAAATTGGCCAGCACCAGTGGTTTTCTGCGGGTTGGTAATACTACTTTGATGATTGGAGTAGAAGATCATGAAGTGTCTGCAGTAATGGATATTGTTAAAGAAAAAGCTGTAGTTTTTACGCTTGATGTGGAGCGGTTTGAGAGAATTTAGGCTCTATTGAGAGGAAGGGTAAAAATGAAAATCGATAAATCGCGGCGAACGAGAAATAAGTTCGTCAAAACCGATACGGGTGAACACAGAATTGCTGTTAAGCACAGCCCGTTTATGGATACTCTTCAACGTTATGATAATATAGAGCATGATTTAGACTGCATATTGGAAGACATTGATGAACTTGGGCGTCTTTTACGGGAAAAGCCTACGTTTATTAATTTGAAAAACTATAAAGCTGCAGTCCGATCATTTCTTCAAGCTGCAGTTGAGCATACTTATGGTGTGCAAGAACGAAGGTTTGTTGATCAGCATGGGCGCCGCCGTATCTATTTGCTGATAGCTAAAATTGACGATCAACTTGAGCAGTTAACTAGTTTGCTTATGAGTAAACAGGCATCAAACTTAGATTTGGCAAGTAAGCTGGATGAAATTCGTGGATTGTTATTAGATATTAAGTTTTAATAAAAGGATGAGGGGGGGAGATTAAATGCGGTTGTCGGATATTATCGGACAAGAAGTTGCTGTAAAGACTCTAGAGCATTCAATTAAAAAAGGAAAAATCTCTCATGCCTATTTATTTGATGGTGAAAATGGAGTCGGTAAAGAAACAACAGCTTTAAGCTTGGTTAACCATCTGCTTTGTGAAAGTAAATCAGCCTGCGGGCAGTGCCCTGATTGTTTAAAGTTTGAGCGCGGTAATCACCCGGGCTTTAGATTGATAGATAGTGATTCAACAAGCATTAAAATAGATCAAATACGGGATTTAAAAGAAAAAGCACAGTTTATTAATGACCACTACATGATTTGGCTGATTAAAGATGCTCATAAAATGACACTGCAGGCCGCAAACAGTTTTTTAAAACTGCTGGAAGAGCCGGGGCGAATGACAGTTTTTATTTTGGTAACAAACAACTTAAGGCAGATTTTACCGACAATTCGCTCTCGCTGTCAGGTTATTAGCTTTTCCAGATTAAGTGACGAATCTGTGCACCAGATTTTAAGTTCTAAGGTGGATATAGACAGCCGTCCAGAAAATACGGTTAACTTAATTATTAAAATGTCTCGGGGTTCTATTGGTAAAGCATTGGAATTATGGGATATTCCTTTTTTGGAAAGACGCAAGTGGATAATTGAGCAGTTGATTAATATACCGTCGATGAGAGGACCTGAAATATTGGGTTTAAGTCAGAAATGGATTGAAGATCGCAGCGTTGTAGAAACAGATTTAGAATTAATGTTACAATGGTATAGGGATTTATGGTGTACAAAAATAGATGCTAATGAGTGGATCTTTAATATGGATTATCAGAATGAACTATCTGGTCTTAGTAAAAAATATCCTTTAGCATCACTAGAACAAATCACAACGTTGATTATGGAAATGATAGTCCAATTACAGAGAAATGTTAGGGTTAGATTTATTATGGGTTATTTATTACTTCAAATGAGAAAAGGGGTACTTGCTTGATGGTTAAAGTTGTAGGAGTAAGGTTTAAAAAAGCAGGTAAAGTATATTATTTTGACCCCGGTAATCTTGATATTAAAGAAGGTCAAAATGTGATAGTTGAAACAGCGCGGGGCACAGAATATGGAGAAATTGTCGTCGGTATAAAAGAGGTAATGGAAGACGATGTGATTCAGCCATTGAAGCAGGTAATTAGAATTGCAACCGAAGATGATCAAAAGCAGATGGAAGAAAACAAGAGAAGAGCGGCTAAAGCATTTAATATTGCACTAGAGAAGATAGAGAAACATCAACTGCCAATGAAATTGATCGATTCAGAATACACATTTGATGATTCCAAGCTGATTTTTTATTTTACCGCCGATGGAAGAGTTGATTTTCGCGAACTGGTAAAGGACTTAGCTGCAGTGTTTAAAACTAGAATTGAATTGCGCCAAATTGGGGTACGCGACGAAGCCAAAATGCTCGGCGGTTTAGGTCCCTGCGGCAGGTCATTGTGCTGTGCAACATTCTTAGGTGAGTTTGAACCAGTGTCTATAAGAATGGCTAAGGAGCAGAATTTGTCGCTTAATCCTACTAAAATTTCGGGAATATGCGGCAGGTTAATGTGTTGTTTGAAATTTGAATCAGATGTTTATAAAGAAGCTAAAGAGGAACTGCCGAGCAAAGGCACTATTGTAAAAACAGAGTATGGTGAAGCAGAAGTATTTGACATTGATCCTCTTGGTGGACAGGTGTTTGTTACAGTTGATGATGAGGAATACATTTTGGATAAAGAAGAGATAGAAGAGATTGAACACAGTAAGTCAAGTAAGTCAAAATCACGCAAAGGTAACCAAAAAAGGTGACTTTAATCGGGAATAATTGTCGAACAAGGAGGGTAACATGCTTTATATTTGTGCTACTCCAATTGGTAATCTTGAAGATATAACATTAAGGGTTTTACGAGTTCTTAAAGAGGTTGACCTGATTGCTGCTGAGGACACACGCCAGACAAAGAAACTATTAAGTCACTATCAGATAGCTAATAAATTGGTTTCGCTTCATAAATATAATGAACATGCTAAGTCAGATTATCTAATTTCATTGTTGGAAAAAGGTGGAAAATTGGCACTGGTTTCTGATGCCGGAATGCCAGGTATATCTGATCCAGGAGCTGAATTGATTCAAAAAGCAATTGCAGCGAAACTGCCTCTTACGGTATTACCCGGAGCTAGTGCAGTAACTACTGCGGTAGTACAGAGCGGCTTATTAACTGGGCCGTTTTATTTTTGTGGTTTTCTTCCGCGAAAAAACCAAAAGTTAAATCAAGCTCTTACTGAATTGGCGGGTATTACTTGTCCTTTAATTTTTTATGAAGCTCCTCATCGACTGCTAGCTGTTCTTAAAGCCTTAGAGAAAAATTTAGGCAATCGTTTGTGTGCTGTGTCCCGAGAATTAACGAAGGTGTTTGAAGAAACTCGGAGAGGTTATTTGTCTGATATGATAGAGTATTATTCCCACAATCAACCACGGGGAGAATTTGTCATTACAGTTGCAGGGTATACCGAAAAAGCTGGCGAACAAAAAGAGCTTCAAGATACTGATATCCGCCAACAACTTATGGAATTAATCAGCCAGGGCAAAACCAAAAAAGAAGCGGTCAAAGAAATGGCTAAACAATTAGGAGTAAGCAGAAATGAAATTTATCAGCTGGCACTGGATCTGCCTATTAAGCAAGAAGAATAGGGGAGACGGTACTCCCCCTGCTTTTCTACTTAACTGTAATTAAATTACGAAGAGTATCACCTCTTAGTCCGGAGCGGGTAGATTCAAGAGTTAATACATCGTGAGGCTGGACATTTCCAAGGTTAACATTGGGGCCGATCTTAGTCAGTAAGTAATTATGTTGGCTTGTTTGAGGGGCTTCAATGATTATTTTATTTAGATCTTTAACACCATTGACTAATACATTAAGCAGATCTCCTTTTACTTTACCGTCTTCATCAAAAATGCCTACTCCTTTTCCTGAATCTCTGCCTTCAATGATTACCCATTCAGCACCGTCGGACAAATCCGCGTCTATTTGCTCTATGGCGGCATTTGGGTCTAGATGTATTTTTCCGTCTTTTTTTCCAATTTCAGAAAGCACACCGAAACCATTTTCTAAACACTGTTTAATATATTGTGAGCGTTGCTTTGGTTTTATTTCTATTGTCCCTTCTGAAACTTCAATGTAGGAAAAGCCGAGGTTTTTAGCCCTCGTTAAGAATTCTGGAAATCTGTCTTGAAATGCAGCGATTTCGAATAATGTGCCGCCGGGGTATACTTGAATTCCACAAGATTTTATTAGTTGGATTTTTTCGTACATGAGTTTAGAAGGGTATAGAGCAGAACTGCCAAAAGCAATCTTGATAAAGTCAATATAGTTGGCTGTCAGCTCAAGTAGATCTTTAGTGGCGGCAATGCCAAGCCCCTTGTCGATTACCATTGTTATGCCACTGGTTCGAGGTTTCTGTAAGCGGTTTTCTTCAGGAAATTTCACCACTGAGTCCCAAGCTAAAGCTGCCGTTTTAACAATCATTTGTCAAAACTCCCCTCGAATAGGTCAATTTTTATATCCTATTCCTGCTGTTGGGGTGTTGTGATAAAAAATAACCCAATTATTGCGGCAGCGGCAGAAACAGCAGCAGCTCCACCCAGCATAATCCACCGTCCGTATTTTAACGCAATACCAAAAAGTGGCGGTCCAATTGCCACACCAAAAAAACGCACAGTTCCGTATAGGCTGGTAACTATTCCACGTTTATCGGCTTTAGCAGCCCCGGTAATTATATAATTAACGGGAGGTAATACAATACCAATGGAGATTCCCAAAAATAATAGGAGGGTCATAAATAGATATATATTGGTAAATAAAGGTAATGAAATTAGAATTACAGCAGCTAGGCTCGTACCGGTAATGATTGTCGCCTTACAAAAATTCATGTTTTTAGTGAGCCAAGTTCCGCAAAGATAAGAGCAAATTGCCATTGCAGTTACAGGAATAGCCAAAACAAACCCTTTAGTTATGCCGAAAATATGGTAATCTGATTCCAATATATCTGATACCCAGCTCATAACTCCGAATAATGTAAATAGGGCAGTCATTCCGCTGAAGTAACTTGCTAGAAGAACTGTTCCTTTCTGCCGGAAAACATTACAGAGTTCTTGCCAATATTGGCTGAAGGACTCTTTGGTAGTAGTATTTTCAGGTTCTTTAACCAAGAACCAGACGCCTAAAGCGATTGGAAAAGTTACAACGCTGTACAGAAAAAACGGAGCAAACCAGGCGATGACGGCAGTTAATGCACCGAGAATTGGAGAAATTACTTTACCCAGGCCGTTAGCTGCTTCTAAGAGGCCTAGAGCTTTAACACGTTCTTTACTTTGAAAGATATCACCGGTTAATGCCATTGCCAATTGATAGGTTCCACCTGCTCCCAGCCCCTGCAGGACTCTTCCGGCTAATAGCAGCGAAAAAGGATTATCTAATAACAGAGCTGCAAAACCTGATACTAATCCACCTATTCCATAAAGAAAAAGTGCGGGAACGATAATTATTTTCCGGCCGTAATTATCTGATAATGAACCGGTAAATGGAATCAGGATTCCTGCAGGTAAGGAAAAAAAGGTTATGATTAATCCTACTTGAAATTGGGTCAGATTCATTGCCTGTTTCATTTGGGGAAATACTGGGATTAACATAGAATTCCCTAACACCATAACAAATGGGACTCCACATAAAACAGCGAATTGTAAAACCGTCTCTTTTTTCAAATTTGCTCCTCCTCCAACTTCTCCATTTTAGTATGATTACCTTATCTTAAAGATAAACTTGACAAACAATCCCAATATGTTATAGTAATAGCATAAAATTATTTTTAAATGCTGTGAAAGAGAAGAGTAAGTTATTGCGTTTTTTATTCAGCGAGCTAGATGTCGGTGAAAGCTAGCAAGAAACCGTAACTGAACATGGCTTGGGAGCAGCCTGCTGAAATTGGAATATATGAGTAAGCAGAGCCGGTAGATGTCCGTTAGCGCATCAGGGTATAAAGAAATCCATCTTGATTTTGAGTACCTAGTGAGAGCCGTTTTCTGTGAAGATACGGTGAATTTGGGTGGTACCACGAGCATCTCTCGTCCCAATTGGGATTAGAGATTTTTTTATTGCAGTTATACATAATAAAAGCATAGGGGGTTTGAAAATGAATAAGGAAAAGTTTTATATCACTACACCGATATATTATCCCAGTGACAAATTACACATAGGTCATGCTTATACCACAACAGTGGCAGACAGTTTAGCAAGATGGTACAAATTTTGCGGTAAGGATGTTCGTTTTCTTACTGGTTCGGATGAGCATGGACAAAAGATTCAAAGAATAGCCAATGAAAAAGGAGTAACACCACAGCACTATGTAGATGAGATTGTGGCCAGCTTTAAAGAATTGTGGAAGCGGATGAATATCGAATATGATGACTTTATTCGCACTACTGAACCGCGTCATGTTCGGGCAGTTCAGGAAGTCTTTAGGCGAATTTACGCAAAAGGCGACATTTATAAAAGCAAATACAAGGGCTGGTATTGTACTCCGTGTGAAAGTTTTTGGTTGGAGAATAGACTTGAAGACGGTAAGTGTCCCGATTGTCAGCGTCCGGTAGAGTTAGTTGAAGAAGAAAGTTACTTTTTTAAGATTAGTAAATATCAAGACCAATTATTGCATCATATTGAAACACACCCTGAGTTTATTCAACCAGAAACAAGACGTAATGAGATGGTTAATTTTATCAAAAGCGGACTTGAGGACCTCTGCGTTTCTAGAACAACCTTTGATTGGGGAATTCCTGTTCCTATTGATGAAAATCACGTAATTTATGTTTGGTTTGATGCATTAACAAACTACTTAACAGCAATTGGATTCCCGGATGATGAAAAGCAGTTAAATACTTGGTGGCCGGCAGATCTGCATTTAGTCGGTAAGGAGATTATGCGTTTTCATACCATTATTTGGCCGATTATTCTCTTAGCATTGGAGTTACCATTGCCTAAAACAGTTTTTGGTCACGGTTGGCTGCTGTTTGATGATGATAAAATGTCCAAATCAAAAGGAAATGTAGTGGATCCTAATGCTCTCATTGATGAGTTTGGCGTTGATCCGATTCGCTATTTTCTTTTAAGAGAGATATCCTTCGGACAAGATGGTAATTTTAACCGCCGTGCCCTCATCGAAAGAACTAATTCTGACTTGGCAAATGATCTGGGTAATCTTTTGAATCGCAGTTTGGCAATGCTCAATAAATATTTTGACGGGGTAGTTCCAAATCCGGATAAATTACAGGATGTTGATTGCGAACTAAAGCAGTTTGCCAAAGATACTAAGGACAAAGTCGTGCGATTAATTGACGAATTGGCGATTAGTGATGCTTTAGCTGCTTTATGGCAGTTAATAGGCAGAGCTAATAAATATATTGATGAAACGGCACCTTGGGCATTAGCAAAAGATGCAGCGGATCATCAGCGGTTAAGTACAGTTATGTATAATTTAATTGAAGTTCAGCGAATTATTGCTTTACTGGTAAAGTCTTTCATTCCTGAAACTGGAGTAAAGATCTGGCAGCAATTAGGGATCAATGATGCATTAGATGATCAATTATTGGAGAATACAGATTGGGGCGGTTTACAGCCGGGAACTAGAACTAAGAAAGGTGATCCAATTTTTCCGAGAATTGAGTTTAAAGAGAAAGTGGAAGCTAAAACAGCTGAATCGGGAAAATCACAAAAACAGCCTCAGGTCAAAGCCATATCAGATGAAAATTTGATAAGTATCGATGATTTTGCTAAACTTGACTTAGTAATTGCACAGGTTCTTACAGCTGAGCCAGTTAAAAAGGCAGATAAACTCCTAAAGCTTACAATAGACACCGGGGGCGATCAGCGTCAAATTGTAGCAGGAATTGCCCAGCACTATCAACCCGATGATTTAATTGGTAAAAACATTGTAATAGTGGCTAACTTAAAGCCAGCGAAATTAAGAGGAGAATTGTCACAAGGGATGTTGTTGGCGGCAACTTCAGCAGATGGTACCCTTGAAGTGGTTTCAGTATCAAACAAAATTAAGCCTGGCAGTCGTGTAAAATAGGAGGTTGACGTTTTGATTGATAGTCACGCACATCTTAATGATCCTCATTACGATCAAATACTATCTGAAGTAATTATTAGAGCAGAGCAGGCGGGAATTGAAGGGATTATCAATGTAGGTTATGATATTCCTTCATCATACCGAGCGGTTGAATTGGCTAACGAATACGAATGGATGTATGCTGTTATTGGAATCCATCCTCATTATGCTGAGCAGGTTTCCGAAGCGGATATTAAAGAATTAGAACAGCTGGCTGAGCAGGGGAAAGTGGTGGGAATTGGAGAAACAGGTTTAGATTATTATTATGACAACTCACCCCGCGAACAACAAAAGCTTGTGTTTTGTCAGCATTTAGAGTTAGCCAAAAGGCTGGATCTTCCTGTGGTTGTTCATTCGCGCGATGCAGCTAAAGATACATTGGATATTCTCAAAGAACATGCAAAGAATAGATGTGTTTTGCATTGTTATTCAGGCAGTTTAGAGACTGCAGAGATCTATTTGGATATGGGGCACTATATTTCATTTGCAGGACCGATAACATTTAAAAACGCAAATAAAATAAGGCGGGTGGCGGCAAACATTCCACTGGATCGATTGTTTATTGAGACAGATTGCCCATACTTGGCTCCGGTTCCAAAACGCGGAAATCCGAATGAACCGGCCTGGGTTGTATATGTTGCTGAAAAACTTGCAGAGTTACATGATATAACCATAGATGAAATAAAGACTATTACGATGGAAAACACTAGAAGATTTTTTCGTATTGAGATGATTGAAGAAATGATGGTTGACTAATGTGACTAGATCTTGTATTATAGTCATTGCAGTGAAAAAAGAGCCATTAGCTCAGCAGGTAGAGCACCGGACTTTTAATCCGGGCGTCCCGCGTTCGAATCGCGGATGGCTCACCAGGCCCCCATCGTCTAGCGGCCTAGGACACCGCCCTTTCACGGCGAAGGCACCGGTTCAAATCCGGTTGGGGGTACCAAGTAAATACTTAACTCTTTCCATTAGATGATTAGGTGGGAAGAGTTTTTATATTAGAATAATATGGCTAAACTTGGTGAACACTAGTGAAAAAGGAGGTCAATTAATGTGAGCAGAACAACGATAGTTATTCTACTGGTCATTCTGGTCATAGCGGGAGCTTGGTATTTAAATAGTAAAAAGGGTGTCAAAGCAATCACTTATCGCGATGGTACATATGAAGGTGATTCAAAGCGAGATGAACGCGATCAATATGGCAGTATTAAGATAACAGTCAAAGATGGGAAAATTACATCTGCTGAATTTACGGAATATAACAGTGATGGAAGTCCGAAAGATGAAACGTATCCATATCCAGCTGCTTTAGAGGCAATGGATGAATTAGAATCCCGGTTAATTAAAGTCCAAGATCCTGATAAAGTAGATAATGTAAGTGGTGCAAC
>JAAZMN010000104.1 GCA_012798795.1 Bacillota bacterium
ATAGAGGATATAGAAGACATAGATATTGATGAAAACAATGATGAATTAGACAGATGATGATTTAAGAGTATAATTATGATGATTAAGGGTTTTTCAAGTAGTGTAAGGTATTTGTAAGACAAAAAGGAGGGACCGCCCTTGCTGGATGTCAATAATTTTGATCGAATTCGCATAGGCTTAGCATCACCTGAAAAGATCAGATCTTGGTCAAGCGGGGAAGTAAAAAAACCGGAAACGATAAATTACAGGACACTAAAGCCGGAACGCGAAGGTTTATTTTGTGAAAAAATCTTCGGACCGACACGGGATTGGGAATGTCATTGTGGAAAGTACAAAAGAGTTAGATATAGAGGTATCGTTTGTGATCGCTGTGGAGTGGAAGTAACTAGAGCAAAGGTGCGCAGAGAACGGATGGGGCACATTGAATTGGCTGCTCCGGTATCTCACATATGGTTTTTTAAGGGTATTCCCAGCAGAATGGGTTTAATTTTGGATATGTCACCTAGAACCCTGGAAAAGATCTTGTACTTTGCTGCATATGTAGTGATTGATCCTGGTGAAACTACACTGGCTAAAAACCAATTATTAAGTGATCTGGAGTATCGGGAATATCGGGATAAATACGGAAATAAGTTTAGTGCAGGTATGGGAGCCGAAGCAGTAAGAAGTTTACTTAAGGAGATTGATCTTGATCAATTAAGTAAGGAATTACGTGATGAGATTAAGGATACAACCGGCCAGCGCCGTGCGCGAGCAATTAGACGGTTAGAAGTAGTAGAAGCTTTTAGAACTTCCAATAATCATCCTACATGGATGATTATGGATGTAATTCCGGTAATTCCACCGGAGCTGCGGCCTATGGTACAGCTTGACGGAGGGAGATTTGCCACTTCTGACTTAAATGACCTATATCGTCGAGTTATTAACCGCAATAATCGGCTGAAGCGCTTACTGGAATTAGGTGCACCGAATATTATCGTGCGCAATGAAAAGCGTATGCTGCAGGAAGCTGTTGATGCATTAATTGATAACGGCCGCCGCGGTCGTCCGGTAACCGGACCTGGCAAACGGCCTTTAAAGTCTCTCAGTGATATGCTTAAAGGTAAGCAGGGAAGGTTTCGTCAGAATTTATTGGGCAAAAGAGTGGATTATTCAGGTCGTTCTGTAATCGTGGTTGGACCTAGTTTAAAAATGCATCAATGCGGATTGCCAAAAGAAATGGCTTTAGAGTTATTTAAACCCTTTGTTATGAAAGAATTGGTTGAACGCGGATTGGCACATAATATTAAAAGTGCTAAACGAATGGTGGAACGGGTAAGGCCTGAGGTATGGGATGTTGTTGAAGATATAATCAAGGAACATCCGGTGCTGCTCAATCGGGCACCTACACTACATCGTTTGGGAATTCAAGCATTTGAACCGGTATTAGTAGAAGGAAAGGCTATTCAAATTCATCCATTAGTGTGTACAGCATATAATGCTGACTTTGACGGAGATCAAATGGCAGTACATGTACCTCTTTCCGCAGAGGCTCAAGCAGAGGCACGGTTGTTGATGTTATCAAGTAATAACATGTTAGTCCCTTCAAGTGGAAGTCCGATTGTAACCCCGACTCAGGATATGGTAATTGGTATATATTACCTTACAATCGAGCGTCCGGGTGCCAAAGGAGAAAACCGTTATTTCGGTTCTGTAGATGAAGCAAACATAGCATATTTCAATGGTGAGATTAGTCTTCAGGCTAAGATTCAAGTTCGTTATAAAGGTAAACGGATTGAAACCACATTAGGTCGTTTGCTGTTTAATTCGGTTTTACCTGATGGTATGGACTATTATAACAATGTATTGGATAAGAGGGGACTAGGTAGCTTAGTGGAACAGTTGCTGAATACTGTTGGTTTTCAAAAGGCTGCTGAGATTTTGGATAATATTAAGACACTTGGTTTTCATTACGGAACTAGATCGGGAACCACAGTATCGGTGGAAGACATTGTAGTGCCAAAAGCTAAGTGTGAGTTAGTTTCCAAAGCAGAAAAAGAAGTGGATCAAATTGAAATGCAGCATCGACGCGGATTGCTGACTGGCGAAGAACGTTACCAAAGAATTTGTGATATTTGGACGAGAACCAAAGAGCAGGTTACTAAGGAGTTATTAGACAACTTCAGCAGATTCAATCCAGTTTATATGATGGCAATATCTGGTGCAAGAGGTAATGAAGCTCAAATCAGTCAATTGGCAGGAATGCGTGGATTAGTGGCTGACCCTACTGGTAAGACCATTGAGATTCCGATTAAAGCTAATTTCAGGGAAGGCTTAACAGTATTAGAATACTTTATTTCAACACATGGAACACGCAAAGGATTGGCAGATACAGCTTTAAGAACTGCAGACTCTGGATATTTGACTCGCCGTTTGGTAGATGTATCTCAAGATGTTATTGTTCGCGAGCATGACTGTGGTACCGAGGACGGAATTACAGTAAGTGCAATTAAAGAGATTTCAGGCGATATGGAAGAAACCATCGAATCATTAAGTGAGAGAATTTTAGGCAGAGTAGCGGCAGAAGATGTACATCATCCGAAAACTAAAGAGCTGTTAATTGCTAGAAATATGATGATTGACCAAAAAACAGCAGAAAGCATTGAAACTGCAGGAATTAAAGAAGTTAAGATTCGCTCTGTCTTGACTTGCAATACTCGTTATGGTGTCTGTGTAAACTGTTACGGCTCAAGCCTGGCAACAAATGAAATTGTGGACGTAGGTGAGGCTGTAGGTATTATTGCTGCTCAATCCATTGGAGAACCGGGAACTCAATTAACTATGAGAACTTTCCATACCGGTGGTGTAGCAGGTGATGATATTACTGCCGGATTACCCCGGGTAGAAGAGCTGTTTGAAGCTCGTAAGCCAAAAGGGCAAGCTGTAATTTCTGAAATTGACGGTACGGTGGAAATTATAGAGAGTAAAGGCAGTCGCAAGGTTGTCGTTACCGGAGAAGATCAAGAATCAAAATCATATAATATTCCTTATGGTGCCCGCTTACGAGTGAGAACCGGATCTTTTGTCGAAGCCGGAGATCGTTTAAGCGAAGGATCATTAAATCCGCACGATATTTTATCTGTAAAAGGTGTTACTGGAGTACAAGAGTATTTGGTGCAGGAGGTTCAAGAAGTCTATCGTTCACAGGGTGTTTATATCAATGATAAGCACATTGAAGTTATTGTTCGCCAGATGATGCGTAAAGTAAAGGTTGAAAGTGCCGGAGATACTCAAATGCTTCCCGGTAGTTTGGTGGATATTTTTGATTATGAAGAAGAAAATAAAAGAGTAATTGCAGAAGGTGGTAAACCGGCTGAGGCCAAACCTGCTCTGCTGGGTATTACGAAAGCTGCATTGGCCACAGAGAGTTTCTTGTCTGCTGCGTCATTCCAGGAAACTACCAGAGTATTAACAGAAGCATCAATTAAAGGTAAGACTGATCGATTATTGGGACTAAAAGAAAATGTAATTATTGGTAAATTGATCCCTGCTGGAACTGGAATGTCTCGCTACAGTAATATAAAAATTGTCGATGAAAATGAGGAAGAAGCAGAGGAACAATCGGAGCAGACCGATGCCACAGGAGCAGATGAGGCTGCTATGCAGGGGAGCCAACAAAAAGCAGTAGAATTAAGTGAAAATCCGGTACCAAGTTGATCATGTTTTTAGTATTTTCTATTGACAAGGTAATTTCTTGATGATAAAATGAAAAAGTGACTTAGCCCGCAGGATGTTTAGTTCTGCGGGATGTTTGAGTAAGGGTGGCAGATTAAAAGGAGAGACTATGTATGCCTGACAAACTTATGCGTTCTGCTAGGCTTGTAGGTATGAAACAGACATTAAGGGCATTAGAAACCGCTAGTGTAGAAGCTGTATACATTGCCCAAGATGCTGATCAAGCAGTTGTCAGACCTATAATAGAGGGTTGTAAAGAACTGGGAGTAAATGTCGTATACGTAGAAACCATGGCAGAATTAGGTCGTGCCTGCCAGATCGATGTAGGTGCTGCTGTGGCATGCATTTTAAAATAATTAATCACAGTTTTCTTTGAAAGGGGGTTATCATTATGCCAACGATCAATCAGTTAATCAGAAAAGGCCGTTCAAGTCAAAAAGCTAAAAGTACTTCTCCAGCTTTACGTTATACACAAAACACGCTGAAAGACCGAGTTGTATACGGTGTAAACTCACCACAAAAGCGTGGTGTATGCACCAGAGTTGCTACTGTTACGCCTAAAAAACCAAATTCTGCCCTGAGAAAAGTTGCTCGTGTCAGATTAACTAATGGGATGGAAGTATCCTGCTATATCCCTGGAGAAGGTCATAATTTACAGGAGCACAGCGTTGTATTAATTCGTGGTGGAAGGGTCAAAGATTTACCGGGAGTTAGGTATCATGTTGTCCGCGGGACACTGGACGCTGCAGGAGTAGAGGATAGGCGGCAAGCACGTTCGAAATATGGTGCAAAACGTCCGAAGAGTTAAAACTGTACAATATAAGGTATGGAACTTTCTATCACCATAGTGAAGGGGTGAAATAGTATTAATGCCAAGAAAATGGACTATCCAAAAAAGAGATGTACTACCTGATCCTGTTTATAACAGTAAATTAGTTGCAAAGTTTATTAATGCATTGATGTTTGATGGTAAAAGAGGAATTGCAGAATCTATTATGTACGATGCATTAGAACAAATTGCCGAGCAAACCGGTAAAGAGGCATTGGAAGTATTGGATCAGGCTATGCAAAATGTGATGCCGGTGCTAGAAGTAAAGGCACGCCGAGTCGGTGGGGCAACTTATCAGGTGCCTGTTGAGGTTCGAGCTGAACGCCGGGTTGCGTTGGCTATAAGATGGTTAGTGTTTTTCTCTCGAAACCGTAGTGAAAAAACAATTGTCGATAGATTAGCCAGCGAAATTACAGATGCGGCAAACAATCAAGGTTTATCGGTAAAAAAGAAGGAAGACACGCACCGTATGGCAGAGGCCAACAAGGCATTTGCTCATTATCGGTGGTAATATATACTCGGCTAGGGGGAGTATTAAGTGGGAAGACAGTTTAGTATAGAAAAAACTCGTAATATTGGAATCATGGCACATATTGATGCAGGTAAAACTACAACCACTGAGAGAATCCTCTTTTACACCGGGAAGGTTCACAAATTAGGCGAGGTTCATGATGGAGCAGCTACGATGGATTGGATGGTGCAGGAGCGAGAGCGAGGTATAACGATTACTTCGGCAGCGACAACCGCAGAATGGCGGGGACATCGAATTAACATTATCGATACGCCCGGACACGTGGACTTTACTGTAGAAGTAGAACGTTCTTTGAGAGTTCTCGACGGTGCTGTTGCAGTTTTTTGTTCCGTAGGTGGAGTTGAGCCCCAATCGGAAACTGTATGGCGTCAGGCAGATAAGTATCATGTTCCGCGGATTGCTTATGTAAACAAAATGGATCGTGTGGGTGCTGATTTTCAAAGAGCAATTGAGATGATGAGAGATAGGTTAGGTGCTAATGCTATCCCTATTCAATGGCCTATTGGTGTAGAAGATTCATTTCGTGGAATTGTTGATTTGATTACAATGAAAGCTCAGATTTACATTGATGATTTAGGTACTCGCGAAAGTGAAACTGAAATTCCGGATGAAGTAGCAGATATAGTAAAAGAAGCTCGCGAAATAATGGTAGAAGCAATTGTCGAAAATGATGATGAATTGATGCTCAAGTATCTTGAAGGCGATGAGATTACTACTGAGGAACTGAAACGTGTTTTAAGGCGCGCTGTTTTAGATGTTAAGTTAGTTCCTGTATTGTGTGGTTCTTCTTTTAAGAATAAGGGTGTGCAGTTATTATTAGATGCAATTGTTGATTATTTACCATCACCTAAGGATATACCGCCGATCAAAGGTATAAATCCGGAAACCGGGCTTGAAGAATATCGCAATTTAGATGATGAAAGTCCTTTTTCGGCATTAGCTTTCAAGATCATGAGTGACCCATATGTGGGCAGATTAGTTTATTTTCGAGTTTACTCCGGGACAATGAAATCGGGCAGTTACATTTATAATGTGTCAAAGGGTAAACAAGAACGTGTCGGCAGAATTTTATTGATGCATGCAAATCATCGTGAAGAAATTAAACAGTGTTATTCAGGTGATATTGCAGCTATAGTTGGTTTGAAAAATTCAGCAACGGGAGATTCACTCAGCACTAAAGAAAACCCGATTTTACTTGAACAACTAGAGTTTCCTGAACCAGTTATAAATCAAGCTGTGGAACCTAAGACTAAAACTGATCAAGATAAGCTTGGAGTAGCACTGCAGCGGCTGGCAGAAGAAGATCCTACATTTAGAGTTAATACAGATGAGGAAACAGGTCAAACAATCATCTGGGGTATGGGCGAGCTGCATTTAGAAGTTATTGTTGATCGATTGTTGCGCGAATTTAAAGTTGAAGCTAATATAGGTAAGCCACAGGTAGCTTATAGAGAAACTATAACAAAAGCTGTTAAGGCAGAAGGTAAGTTTATTCGTCAAAGCGGTGGGCGAGGTCAATATGGTCATGTCGTTTTTGAACTTGAACCTCTTGATGCAGGTTCTGGATTTGAATTTGTAAATAAGATTGTAGGTGGGGTTGTTCCAAAAGAATTTATCGGCCCGGTTGAAACAGGTGTTAAGGAAGCAATGCTCAGCGGTGTTGTTGCTGGATATCCCATGGTTGACATTCGTGTGACTTTAGTTGACGGTTCATATCATGAAGTAGACTCGTCGGAAGTTGCTTTTAAAATTGCCGGTTCGATAGGATTTAAAGAAGGGGCACAAAAAGCAAGTCCTGCAATATTAGAACCGTTTATGAAGGTAGAAGTTGTGACTCCGGAAGAGTATATGGGAGATGTTATCGGTGATCTTAATGCACGCCGCGGAAAAATTGAGGGTATTGATTCCAGAGGTAATACTCAGACTATACGTGCATTGATACCATTATCTGAGATGTTTGGTTATGCTACCGATTTACGCAGTCAAACACAAGGAAGAGCGACATATAGTATGAAATTCTCGCATTATGAGCCGGTACCGGCCGGTATCAGTGAAGCAATCAGGACTAAAGCCGGTATTTTATAAGAAAATTAAAACAAACCTTATAATAATTGAGGGGGAGAACAATGGCAAAACAAAAGTTTGAAAGGACTAAACCACACGTAAACGTAGGAACAATTGGTCACGTAGACCATGGTAAGACTACTACAACAGCAGCAATGACATTATTGCTTGCTCGAGGGGACAA
>JAAZMN010000105.1 GCA_012798795.1 Bacillota bacterium
CCCGGTAAATCTACTATGCTCAAAAAATCAATACGATAAAAATTTATCGTCTGGGTTCTTCCAGGTTCACTTGATATCCGTGCAAACTTCTTACGATTTACTAACGCATTAATCAGCGAAGATTTGCCCACATTTGACCTGCCGACTAAAGCTATTTCCGGATAAGAATATTTCGGATATTGATGCGGCTTTACCGCACTTGTGATAAATTCACAATCATGCAACTTAAGACTCATAGTTAACCCTCAAACCACGGCTGATTATTATTCGTAAATTGTTCTGGAGGCACAAAGTCAAGTTCTTCATCTGCATCTTTAGAATTATCTACCAAGGCAAATTTTAATACACTGTCCATATGGTCTACAAAATCAATATCAATTTTACGCAGAATATCCTCAGGAATCTCTTCAATATTTTTTTCATTTTCTTTTGGAAGTAAAATATGAGTAATCCCACCGCGATGTGCTGCCAGCAGTTTTTCTTTAATTCCACCAACCGGTAACACTCTGCCTCTAAGAGTTATCTCACCGGTCATAGCTACATCTCTTCTTACTGCTTTCCCAACTAACGCACTGACAACAGCTGTTGCTATTGTTATTCCAGCCGATGGCCCATCTTTAGCTATTGCCCCTTCGGGTACATGTACATGAATATCTACCTTTTCATGAAAATCCGGTGCTACTCCTAGCTGCTCAGCTCGGGATCTAATGTAACTTATAGCTGCCTGAGCTGATTCCTGCATTACCTCACCAAGTTTTCCTGTCAATGTAACGTTGCCCTTACCTTTGACTATAGTAACCTCAATAGAAAGTAATTCGCCTCCGAATGAGGTATAAGCAAGTCCGGTAGCTACGCCTATCCGATCTTCACCAGCCATAACTTGATGTTCAAAACGAGGTATTCCTAAATACTTATTTAGTGAAGTTACATTGATGCGGATCGGCGTCTGACTGCCGCGTACTATCTCCGCAGCAATTTTCCGGCAGATAGCCGCCAATTGCCTCTCCAACTCTCGTACTCCAGCTTCCCGCGTATAATTGCTGATAATCTTAATAAACGTGTTTTCTGAAATAATTACCTGGTCCTCATGCAGTCCATGAGCTTTTAGCTGTTTGGACCATAGATGACGTTTGGCAATCTCTAATTTTTCCTGCTCGGTATAGCCAGGCACTTCAATAATCTCCATTCGATCGCGAAGCGGAGCAGGAATTTGGTATAATACATTTGCAGTCGTTAAGAAAAGCACTTTTGATAAGTCAAACGGAACCTCAAGATAATGATCACTGAACTTATTATTCTGTTCCGGATCTAATGCTTCTAATAAGGCAGAAGTAGGATCCCCACGAAAATCGGATGCCAATTTATCAATTTCATCCAATAAAAAGACTGGATTGCGGCTTCCGGCTGTTTTCATCGCCTGAATAATCCGCCCGGGCAGTGCTCCCACATATGTTCGTCTATGCCCTCTGATTTCAGCCTCATCCCTGACTCCGCCTAGAGAAATACGTACAAATTTCCTGTTGAGCGAATCGGCAATTGACCGAGCCAAAGAAGTTTTACCAACTCCCGGCGGCCCAACTAAACACAATATCGGTCCTTTTAACTCATTAGTTAACTGCCGCACAGCCAAGTATTCCAAAATACGCTGTTTCACTTGAGTTAAACCGTAATGATCAGCATCTAAAATTCTTTCTGCTTCATTGATATCTAAGCGATCTTTAGTCATTTTCGACCAAGGTAATGCCAGCATCCAATCAAGATAATTACGTACCACAACAGCTTCTGCAGCCATAGGCGGCATTCTTTCAAAACGGTGCAGTTCGTGAATTACTTTTGCCTTAGCTTCTTTGGGCAGCTTCGCTTCTTTCAGTTTCTTTTTATACTCCTCTACCTCACTAACACGATCATCTTTATCCCCTAACTCACCCTGAATTGCTTTAATCTGCTCGCGCAAATAATATTCGCGTTGAGTACGTTCCATCTGCTTCCGTACTCTAGCCTGAATTTTCTTTTCTAATTCAAGTAAGTCCAATTCTTTTAATAATAACTCTAATAAAAGTTCCAGCCTCGCTTTGACCGATGTTTCCTCCAGCAGTGGCTGACGCGCCTCAACCTTCGCTATTATTTGACCGGCTACAGCATCCGCCAACTGATCCAGATCATTAATACTAATAACTGAGCCAATCACTTCATGAGGTATTTTTTTGGACATTCTAACATATTTTTCAAACTGACTTAATACACTGCGGCTCAACGCTTCTAATTCTAGGTCATAATCAACATTGCTCTCCATCAGCTCAACGTTGACCTCGAAAAAATGCTCATTGTCTAAAAAATCGAGAATTTTTACGCGTTCCAATCCTTCAACTAAAACGCGAATCTGTCCCTCAGGTAATTTTAAGAGCTGCTTAACTTCGCTTAATGTACCGACTCTATACAAATCCTCTTGCTGAGGTTCAACAATGCTTGCATCTTTTTGGGCCACAAACACTAATTTTTTGTCCTTGGTCATGGCCTCTTCCAAAGCGTGAATGGAAACTTCTCTTCCTACTTCTAATGGAGTGATCATATTTGGGAATATCAAAACCCCTCTTAACGCTAATAATGGGTATGTGTCCTTCATAATTACCACCTCCGTAACAACAAACATTCCATCTATAATATTCATTATACCACATTGCCGACGAAAACCCCACTGACAATTACACTCCCGGCGACTGAGAATAAGGCGTTGCAGCCAATAGTTCCCAGTCCTTTACAGTTTTTTCATGAATAATCTGGTTATTCTCAAATAACAATGCGGCTTCAATTACTTCTTCAATCCTGGAAACTCTACAGATCTTTATATCCTCGATCTGCTCAAATAAGTCCTGCCAATTATCTTTAGGAATCAAAACTTTTTTTACTCCTGCATTTCTCGCCGCTTCTATTTTCGCTACAAGGCCACCAATAGGCTTTACCGCCCCGTGAATCGATATTTCTCCCGTTATTGCCACATCATTTCTTACCTTAATTTTTGTGATTGCTGAATAAATTGCTGTGACCATGGCAGTACCCGCCGAAGGTCCGTCAATAGGAATGCCTCCGGGAAAATTTACATGAATATCATAGTCTTGAGGCCGCAGACCAAAATTACTACGCAGCACTGTATATACATTTTCAATAGAAGATTTGGCCAAAGACTTTCGCCGCATGGTTCTGTTCATACTACCCGTTTCCTCTTCATCAATAATGCCAGTAATATGCAGTGTCCCTTGATGAGAATCTACAGGTATTGCCGTAGCTTCTATCTCGATTAAAGTGCCCATATTTGGCCCATAAACTGCGAGACCGTTAACTGAGCCTACTAATGGGTGTTCCGGTATCTTCACATTATATCGCGGACTGTATTGACCGCTGTTTACTACCCATTCGATATTTTTTTTATAAATCCTATCTTGTCCCTCTGTCAATGCAATTCCACCAGCTATTTGAATTATATTAACAGCATCACGTCCATTATTTGCATAACGAGCTAATTCCTGCAGAGCATCTTCTTCCAAATGAAAGTCAACTTTTGCAGCTGCATTTTTAGCAATTATGCTTATTTCTTTAGGTGTCAATGGACGAAAAAATATTTCCAGGCAGCGAGAACGAATCGCCGGAGGAAGGTCATGCGGCATTCTTGTTGTAGCTCCAATCAGGCGGAAATCTGCAGGTAATCCTTTTTGAAATATTTCATGAATATGTATGGGAATGTTTGAATCTTCAGATGAATAATATGCACTTTCCAAAAATACCTTTCGATCTTCAAGCACTTTAAGCAGCTTGTTCATTTGGATGGGATGCAGTTCTCCAATTTCATCAATGAAAAGTACCCCTCCGTGAGCTTTAGTAACCGCACCGGGTTTTGGCTGCGGAATACCGGCTACCCCCAATGGTCCCGCACCCTGATAAATCGGATCATGTACTGAACCCATTAATGGATCAGCAATTCCCCGATCATCAAAACGAGCAGTGGTAGCATCTATTTCAATAAACTTTGAATCCTGGCGAAACGGTGATAAAGGGCTGCGTTTGGCTTCTTCTAAAACAATTCGTGCCGCCGCAGTTTTACCTACTCCCGGTGGTCCATAAATAATTACGTGCTGCGGATTTGGACCGCATAATGCCGCCCGCAACGACTTTAAACCGTCATCTTGACCAATAATCTCTGAAAAAACGTTAGGACGTGTTTTTTCTGCCAAGGGTTTGGTTAACGATATTGCATTTAATTTATGCAGCTTCTCCAATTCCTTGCGCGATTCACGATCAACAGCAGTCTTTGTACCCTGCTGCTGGCGCAGCAAATTCCAAAAATAGAGTCCGATAACAACAGCAAAAAATAAGTTGATTACACCAAATATTCCCATCATGTCCATGATGATACCTCCCTGATAACCTTACAAATATTAGTATGTCCGGGAAGTTGAAAAAAATAAGGTAGGAAACATGCCTACCTTACCTTATTTCTTATGCTGTCTCATCTTGAACTTGATCAACTCGTATCAATCGAGGAGGCTCTTCTTTCTTTACCACTTTGTCAGTAATCACACACTTCTTCACGTCTTGCTCTGAAGGAATCTGATACATGGTATCCTGCATAATGTTTTCCAAAATTGAACGCAGACCACGAGCTCCTGTTTTCTGCTCTAACGCTAACTCAGCAATCAAAGCCAATGCCTCTTGCTGAAACTCAAGTTCTACACCATCCATCTGCAGAAGTTTTACAAACTGTTTCACCAGAGCATTCTTTGGTTTGACAAGAATCTCAACTAATGCATCTTTATCAAGTGCATCAAGTGTTACCACTACCGGTACACGACCTACAAATTCTGGAATTAACCCATATCTCAGCAGATCTGTCGGCATGATCTGCCGTAATATATCTCCAATTTTCTTTTCTTCCTTAGTTTTAACATCTGCACCGAAACCAATTGTTTTCTTTCCTACTCGCCGTTCAATAATTTTTTCTAAACCATCAAAAGCTCCACCGCAGATAAATAGTATATTCGTAGTATCTATTTGGATAAACTCTTGATGCGGATGTTTGCGACCACCTTGAGGAGGGACACTGGCTATTGTACCCTCTAAAATTTTGAGCAAAGCCTGCTGAACTCCTTCGCCGGATACATCTCGCGTAATAGAAGGATTTTCAGATTTACGTGCAATTTTATCAATCTCATCGATATAGATGATGCCTCGCTCAGCTTTCTCCACATCATAATCAGCCGCTTGAATAAGCTTAAGTAAAATATTCTCTACATCTTCACCTACATAACCGGCTTCAGTTAGACTCGTAGCATCTGCGATTGCAAAAGGTACATTGAGAATTCTTGCTAATGTTTGGGCTAAAAGTGTCTTACCGCTGCCTGTAGGACCCAACATCAAAATATTACTCTTTTGCAGTTCAACATCGTCAATCTTTCCAGCATTATTGACTCTTTTATAATGATTATAGACAGCTACAGCCAATGATTTCTTCGCATCTTCCTGCCCAACAACGTATTCATCGAGAGTATGCCGAATCTCTATAGGTTTTGGAATGCTAGTTAAATCGATACCAATTTCTTCAATGAATTCTTCTTCAATGATCTCGTTACATAATTCAATGCATTCGTCACAGATATACACCCCGGGACCGGCAATAAGTTTCTTTACCTGTTCCTGCTGCTTACCACAGAAAGAACACTTAGGCTGCCCTTTATCATCGCCGAATTTTAGCATCTTGTCACCTCCCTGAAGCTTTTAAGACTCTTTAAGTTCCTTTATATGACTCATTATCCCATCTACAAGGCCATATTCCACTGCTTCCTCAGCCGATAAATAATAATCGCGATCAGTATCTTTTTCTATTTGCTCAAGCGGCTGTCCTGTATGGCGATGCAGAATTTCATTGCCCATATGCTTTAAGCGTAAAATCTCTTTCGCTACAATTTCAAGCTGACTGGCCTGCCCTTGAGCACCGCCTAACGGCTGATGAATCATAATTCTTGAATGAGGTAAAGCAAATCTCTTGCCTTTAGACCCTGCTGCAAGTAACAGCGCAGCCATACTGGCAGCTAACCCTACACAAATCGTAGAAACATCTGCTTTGATATACTGGATAGTATCATAAATAGCTAATCCTGAATATACTTCTCCACCCGGACTGTTAATATACAAATGTATATCTTTTCCAGGGTCATCAGATTCAAGATATAAAAGTTGAGCCACAACTAAATTAGCCACATGATCATTAATTGGCCCTCCTAGAAATACAATCCGTTCTTTAAGAAGACGCGAATAAATATCAAAAGCTCTTTCACCCCGACTTGTTTGCTCAACAACCATAGGCACTAAAACACTCATGTTTTAAGACTCCTTTCCTCAACATCATCAATTAAAAAGTAGCGTTATTACTCATCAGTTTCATGTTCTGCAGTCACTTCAGTCACTTCAGTAACTTCAGCATGATTAAATAAAAACTCCCAGGTCTTTTCAATTTTTAACATATTTTCCAGTTCATCTTGGTGAGTTTCCCACGTTTCACGAACATTTTCGGAGGTGGAACTTTCTTCAACAAACTGGTCGATCCTGTGGTTAATTTCTTCTTCAGAAACCA
>JAAZMN010000106.1 GCA_012798795.1 Bacillota bacterium
GTGCTGTTGTGAACATTCCCTGGGATCAGTTTACTAATTAGGTGCAATTAGCTTAGTGAATTTGATTTCCACAATTAGGGCAGTAATTAAACGAAGGTTCTAGGTGTGCAGAACAATACGGACAGATATCTGTGATGTGTTGGTCATCACAGTGGATCTGTTCTTTTTCAATTGTTAGTGATTCGCCTTTTTCAAGCTTAATTCCTATTTCTTGATGGAGTTCGCATGTCCGATTACAGCAATGTGTTTGTACATAATATCGCTTGTTCCACTGCCAGATGGGAATAAAGAAAATGTGAAAGCAATTATAAGTCTTTATGATATCATAGCGACCGTATGCTTCGCATATTGGACAAATGATACTATTTTCTGTTTTAATGTGCTTCTGTTTATTTTGAATACCGAAAATGCCAATAAAAAACACTTATAATCACTCCTTGCTTCCTAGCCTGCTATCAATATTATAGAATAATCTAAGGAACAATAGCAAGAAATAATACTTGACAAAATTCCACAACTGTATATAATCTATATACACGGCATTAACGGTAGTAACAGGAGGTGAATTCGTGGATATAATAATTAGTAATTCAAGTGATAAGCCACTTTATCAGCAGATTACATCTCAGATCAAAAACATGATTATAACTGGTGAATTAGGCCCGGGTGATGCTCTTCCTTCCATGCGCTATCTGGCAAAAGAACTGCGTATTAGTGTAATAACGACTAAGAGGGCATATGAAGAACTTGAAAGGGATGGGTTTATTGAAACTGTACCTGGTAAAGGAAGCTATGTTGCTGAAAAGAATACAGAATTTATCCGCGAAGAACAGCTTCGAATTGCCGAAAAACATTTACTTGAAGCCGTTGAAGCTGCTAAATTAGCAGGAATACCATTAGATGAATTAATGGATGTGTTTAAGATGCTTTACCGAGAGGAGGAACACTAACATGGAAAATGTATTGGAAATTAAGGGCTTAACAAAAAGGTACGACGGGTTTACTCTTGATAATGTAAATTTAGCTTTACCAAAAGGCAACATCATGGGTTTTATAGGAGAAAATGGAGCAGGGAAAAGCACAACTATTAAATTGATCTTAAATGTAATTCACCGTGATAGCGGTGAGGTGAAGGTTTTCGGTCGCGATAATATTGAATATGAAAATGAAATTAAAGAAAATATTGGTGTTGTATATGATGAAAGCAATTTTCCCGACACTTTAAATGCAGGCAATATCAATACTATAATGAAGAATATATACAAGAATTGGGATCAGGATGCCTTTGACCATTATCTAAAGAAATTTAGTTTACCTCGTAAAAAGGATATTAAATCATTTTCTCGGGGAATGAAAATGAAATTAGCTATTGCCACAGCATTATCTCATCAAGCTAAACTGCTAATATTGGATGAACCTACAAGTGGTCTCGATCCGATAATTCGCGACGAGATTTTGGATATATTTCTAGATTTTATCCAGGATGAAGAGCATTCAATTTTCTTATCGACTCATATTACCAGTGATATTGAAAAAATAGCAGATTATATTGCCTTTATTCATCAAGGCAAAATTGTATTTGTAGAATCTAAGGATGTATTACTAGATACCTATGGTGTTTTAAAATGTCGAACTTCAGAATTTGATGCTTTGGATAAAACATTTGTTAAAGGTTACCGTAAAAACAAATTTGGCGTAGAAGCTTTAGTAGAAAAGCATAAACTTAAAGAGCAGTATACAATTGATCATGCCAGCATTGAGGATATTATGTTATTTACCGTAAGGGGGCGCAGCATTGAAAGGATTGATAATTAAGGATTTATTTACCATCAAAAAACAGGGGAAAATCTTGTTAGCTACTACAGGATTTTATTTGCTCTTTGCGATTATCACTAAAAACTTAAGCATATTCGGGGCGGTAAGTGTTTGTGTGTCAATTTTACTTCCGATAACTTCTATGTCTTACGATGAATATAACAAATGGGATAAATATGCACTTTCCATGCCGCTATCAAGAAAAACTATTGTTTTGAGTAAGTATGTTTTAGGCATTATGCTTAACTTGGTAGTTTCTGTGGTTATTTGTGCAGTAAATATTATTCTAGCCTTTTATATGGACATCAATTATTGGGAAGTCATTGCGACAACTCTGGGAATCTCTGGAGCAGGTATTTTATTTTTATCAATTTTACTGCCGGCAATTTATAAATTTGGTGTAGAAAAAGCCAGATTGCTGATGATAATTGTGTTTTTAGTTCCAACACTAATAGGCATGTTACTTTCAGAATCAGGCATGACACTTGCAAGTTGGCAGATGCTGGATAAACTTGTTTACGCAGCACCGGCAGTTGTAATCTTATTACTGGTTTTGTCAATTAATTTATCTATAAGGATCTATCAAAGTAAGGAATTTTAAGATAAAGGAACTAATGGAAAATGCGGCGAATTAGTCATTTAAAAGCTTTTGTTAGATAACTTGGCAGCAACTATCAAACGAAGAGAAGGAGAATGAAAGTGGAGAAACTGATAGAATATTTACCGTTTTTAATTCCGATTGTGCTGCTTGAATTACTCCTGATGGTTATCGCATTAGTGCATATATTTAAACATGAAAATTATCGATTCGGTACCAGATGGCTCTGGATTATTATTGTAGTCTTTATTCAAATAGTCGGACCTATTATCTACTTAACTATTGGCAGGAGTGAGGACTAATGTCGATTTTGCGATTAGAGCATGTTTACAAGAGTTTTGGTAAGCTAGATGTCATCAAAGATTTGAGTTTTAGCGTTTCTGAGCATGCGGTATTTGGATTTATTGGTCCTAACGGTGCTGGAAAAACAACAACGATGAAGATGATCCTAGGATTTTTAAAACCGGATGCCGGTGAGATTTATGTTTGTAATGAAAAGGTTATATATGGTAATACCAAAACCAACCGTTATATTGGATATTTACCTGATGTGCCGGAATTCTACGGTTATATGCGACCGTGGGAGTATTTACAGCTCTGTGGCGAGATAAGTGGATTAAGTTCGGCAAAAATTAAAGATAAGACAGATGAATTACTGCACATTGTGGGACTTGATGGTGTAAATCGAAAAATTCGTGGTTTTTCCCGAGGGATGAAACAGAGATTGGGGATTGCTCAAGCACTACTTAACGATCCGATACTTTTAATTTGCGACGAGCCTACTTCTGCTTTGGATCCCATAGGGCGGAAAGAGGTCCTTGATGTTTTGTCTGTTGTCCGCGATAAGACAACAGTTGTGTTTTCAACTCATATTTTATCTGATGTAGAAAGAATTTGTGACAGCATTGGTGTTTTATATCAAGGGAAAGTGGTAATGCAGGGAAAACTCTCTGAGTTAAAAAATACATACCGGCAGGAATCTGTATTAATTGAAGTAGAAGATAAAAGTCAGGTTTCTTTGTTGGAAAAAGAAATAGGGAAGCTTAATGCTGTATCGCAAATTGATGTGTTTGAAAACAGTCTTAAAGTTACTCTGAACCAAATGGATTTGATTAACAATGCCGTATTGGAGTTAGTTATTAAACACAATATTAATCTCAAGAAATATGAAGTTCTGGAGCCTACATTAGAAAATCTATTTATGGAGCTGGTGCAATGAGAGGTTTTTTTGCGTTCACTAAAAAAGAGTTCCGTGAACATTTTCGCACTTATAGAATAATTATTTTAGCAGCAGTATTTTTTATCTTCGGTATGTTTAGCCCTCTGAGAGCTAAAATGCTGCCGGAGATTTTTTCGAGTTTAGATATGCAGGGAATTTTGA
The DNA here is from genome assembly GCA_012798795.1 of Bacillota bacterium. Lineage (GTDB taxonomy): Bacteria > Bacillota > Limnochordia > Darwinibacteriales > DTU012 > JAAZMN01. The sequence goes on from JAAZMN010000106.1 coordinate 3,795, forward strand.
TCAACATTCCGGAGCCAACTTATCTTGATGCCTACAGCCAATTTTTTAAGAACATGACTCAAATTGGTCTGATAGTGGTATTGTTAGTTTTTAGCGGAATGATTACTAATGAGTTAACAAAGGGAACATTAGTGATCATATTATCTAAGGGGCTGCCTCGCCATACAGTTATATTATCCAAATATCTTGTCGCAGTTATTTTATGGACTATTAGTTATGCTGCAGCTGCTGTGTTAAACCATGTTTATACTGTATATTTGTTTAACCAAGTATCAGGTGAGGGTGTACTCTTTTCTTTGTTCTGCTTATGGCTTTTTGGTGTATTTATGCTAGCTGTAATAATTTTGGCAAGTACTATAACCCAAGGCAATTATGGTGGATTGCTGCTTAGTGCAGGAATTCTAATTTTGTTAATGGTTTTAAATATGTTTCCTAAATGCCAGCGGTTTAACCCGGTTTCTTTAGCTGCTAATAATGCAGGCTTAATTGCCAATACTGTAAGTGTAAGTGATCTAGTGCCCACAGTGTGGATTACGGTAGGATTAACGGCACTTGGTATTTTACTATCAATATTCATTTTTCAGGAAAAACAGCTGTAGGAGGTAATTTTTCAAAGTGCGATTAACAAAAGTTGTAGATAATCAACGACAGTTCTTCGCAGCACAGGCTACAAAACCCATTCCATTTCGCATTAATGCTTTAAAAAAGTTGAGAGATGGTATAATCAGTTATGAAGAGCAGATTTTAGCTGCCTTAAAGCAGGATCTTAATAAGGCTGAATTTGAAAGTTATATGACTGAGTTGGGAATAGTTTTAAATGAGCTTCAGTTTTTAATTAAAAACACTCGTAAATGGGCAAAGCGAAGACGAGTAAAGACTCCATTAGCTTTGTTTCCGGCACGCAGTTTTATTGTGCCAGAGCCTTATGGGGTTGTATTAATTATGTCACCATGGAACTATCCGTTCCAACTAAGCATATTACCTCTATTAGGAGCGATTGCAGCGGGAAATTGTGTTGTTATTAAACCATCTGCATATGCACCTTCAGTTTCTCATGTAATAGCTGAGATTATTAAAGACTGTTTTCCTCCAGAATATGTGACAGTTATTGAAGGTGGTAGGGCTGAAAATCAAGCTTTGCTTGAACAAAAGTTCGACTATATTTTCTTTACCGGAGGAGTTACAGTTGGCAAATTAGTTATGGAAAAGGCTGCTCAGTATCTAACACCAATTACCTTAGAACTTGGTGGAAAGAGCCCTTGTATTGTTGATAGAACTGCTGATTTGAAGTTAGCAGCTAAGCGTATTGCTTTTGGGAAACTCTTAAATTGCGGTCAAACTTGTGTAGCACCGGATTATCTCTTTGTTGATAAAGAGATTAAGGATCAGCTGATAAATTATCTTCGTCAATCGATTTTGGATTTTTTGGGTCCTGATCCGCTTAATAATCCTGATTATCCGCAGATTATTAATGAAAAACATTACCATAGATTGATGAATCTCATTTCTGATGAGGATATTGTACTTGGTGGTGTTGGCAATAACAATAAAATTGAACCAACGATTGTTGATCACGTTAGTTTGGATTCTCAACTAATGCAGGAAGAAATATTTGGCCCGATTTTGCCTGTTATTACTTTTGCTCAAATTGAAGAAACAGTTGTGTATATTAACAGCCGCCCAAAACCTTTGGCTTTATATTTATTTACCTCTGACAAAGAAACAGAACGTTTCATCATTAACAATGTATCATACGGAGGCGGATGCATAAATGATACAATTATGCATTTAGCAACACCTTATCTGGGTTTTGGAGGAGTAGGTGCAAGTGGAATAGGAAGTTATCATGGAAAGCAGAGTTTTAATACATTCAGCCATCTGAAAAGCATAGTTAAGCGGGGTGTCCGGCTTGATGTACCACTGCGCTATCATCCATACAGCAGCATTAAGGAGAGATTATTGAGAAAGATATTGAAATAATTGCTGTAGAAGGATGGTTGTTTAAAGGTACAAATATTCGGAGGAATCATGTTGATACAATTAATTATCAGACGCTTTATTAATGATTATAAAAATGTTACAGATAAAAAGGTACGCGAATCATACGCTGTATTATCCGGATTATTAGGGATTATATGTAATCTGTCTTTGTTTATTTTAAAATTGATTATTGGTTTAACCATCAATAGTATAGCTGTTTTATCAGATGCCTTTAACAATCTCAGCGATTTAGGCTCATCGTTGATCACAATTTACGGAGTTAAGTTAAGCAACCAGCCTCCAGATAGGGAGCACCCTCATGGCCATGGTCGCATCGAGTATATTGGAGCGTTAGTAATAGCTTTCATTATTTTTGCTGTAGGTTTGCAGTTGTTTCAGGGTTCATTTACAAAAATACTGCACCCTGAGACACCTGAGTCTAATCCTATACTTATGGTAATTCTACTAAGTTCCATTGCTGTAAAATTGTGGATGTTTTCATATAATCGTTATATCGGTGGGGTAATCAATTCCAGTATCAATCATGCCACTGCTTACGATAGTCTTAACGATGTGCTTGCTACAAGTGCTGTTATAGTAGGTGTTTTCCTAAGCAAATATGTCAGCTTTCCCGTTGATGGGGTAATAGGGTTGGGTATTTCCATGCTGATTATTTATACTGGATTTACTACCGCCAAGTCATCTGTAGATCTATTGTTAGGTTCATCGCCGGATCCCCATCTTGTTGCAAAAATTAATGCTATGGTGGCTGAAAGTGGAAACATTATCAGTATCCATGATTTAAGGCTTCATGATTATGGACCAGGGAGAATTAACGGGTCACTGCATGTGGTAGTACCCAATGATCTGGATATTATTGAGGTCCATTCAGAAATTGATCAAATCGAACAGAAAATTAAAAATGAATTAGGAGTAGATATTGTCATTCATATGGATCCTCTTGATAGAAACTCACATGACTGAGTAGTAAACAGCTTCGTTTATAGTATTCTTGTGTACAAGTGAATAGCAAGAAATGATTATTGCTTATATACTCTATTGTCACGTTTATTTTATTACGGTACAATAGAGTTAGTATTTTCTGATAGAGGGGAGATATCTTTGTGAAACCTACTATGCAAGATGTGGCAGATTTGGCTCAAGTTTCTCGGGCTACAGTATCCCGTGTGCTTGGGGATAGTGCTAATGTTAGTCCACATAAGCGAGCTCTTGTTTTAGAAGCAGTGCAAAAGCTAGGTTATGAACCTCATAAAAAGATACGTACAAGCCCTGATATTCTTATGTGTGTTTCCTCGGGTTATGAAAAGGATTCGTTCTATTCTCGCATTATTGATGGAGTTCGTTTGGGTATTCGCAGCAATAGAGCTAAGCTGATAATTGAACAACCAAAGAAAAGCTTAAATGGTTACTCATTTAGTATTGCTCAAAGTGTACAGGGAGTTATCATTTTGGGTAATATAGAATTGAGTGATTCGGAGTATACCAGATTACAGAAACAGCAGATCCCGGTAGTGGTCATAAACGGAGCAGCTGAACTGGACAATTTTTCCTATGTTGTCATTGAAGAACGTAAGACAATGATTCAGGTGATTCAGGAGTTAGTTAATCTAGGCCATCAAAATATTGCTTTTATCCATGGTCCAAAACATGATTTAGTTCACCAAGAAAGATTGCGATTCTATAAGCTCGGTTTATTATGCTCAGATTTATCTGTAAATACAGAACTTATCGTATTTGCCGCTGGTAAGTGTAAAAGCAGTGGTTATCAAGCTGCCAAGCAATTGCTGAGAACAACATCACCTACGGCAGTAATTGCCGCAAATGACCAATTAGCTTTAGGGGTTTACGATGCTCTATATGAGTTAGGATTTAAAGTTCCCGAAGACATTTCTGTTGTTGGTTTTGGTGATTTGGAGATTGCTCAAAGAGCCGAGCCACCGTTAAGCACTATCTCGGTACCATTATTGTCTATGGGAATGTGGGCGGTTTCTATATTATGTGCATTTATTCGCCACCAAAAGATATCTAGTATACGCCTTAGCGTTCCAACTAGCTATGTTAGACGGCAATCAGTATCAAAGGCATGAACTAGAAGACAGAGTTATTTAGTAAGGAGTAAGATATATGGTTAAAGAATCAAAAAAGGCTCGTGTTGTTGTGGGGATGTCTGGGGGAGTAGATTCGTCAGCTGCAGCTCTGCTTTTAAAACAGCAGGGGTATGATGTGATTGGGATTTTTATGAAAAACTGGGATGATACTGACGAGGAGGGTCACTGTACCGCAGACATTGATTATCAAGATGTACGTCGTGTGTGTGATCAGATTGGTATTCCATATTATACGGTAAACTTTGAAAAGCAATATTGGGACAAAGTTTTTTCGTATTTTCTCGCAGAATATTCACGGGGTAGAACTCCTAATCCAGATGTAATGTGTAATAAAGAGATCAAATTTAAGGCTTTTTTAGAAAAGGCATTGGCATTGGAAGCAGATTATATGGCAACGGGACATTATGCACAGATTAGAGTTCTGTCCGAAAATAATAGTGATTCCCATAAATATCAGTTAATCCGTGGAGTTGATCGGAATAAGGATCAAACTTATTTTCTTTATACACTAGGTCAAGAGCAGTTAAAAAGAACATTGTTTCCTATAGGTCACTTAACTAAAAAAGAGGTGCGTCAATTAGCTAAGCAACATGGTTTAGTAACAGCCGGAAAGAAAGACAGTACGGGAATATGTTTTATTGGTGAAAGAAATTTTAAGAATTTCCTCAGCAACTACTTGCCTGCTCAACCGGGGAAAATGGTAAATATTGATGACAACAGTGTTTTAGGTCGTCATGATGGGCTGATGTATTATACATTGGGTCAGCGCAAAGGTCTTGGCATAGGCGGTCAGGGCGAACCGTGGTTTGTAGCAGACAAGGATATAGAGCATAACATCTTATATGTGGCTCAGGGGCATGATCATTCGGCATTATATTCACAGGGTTTAATTGCTAAAGAGCCCTTTTGGGTTGAAGGTATGAGTCCAAATCATGAATTTAAGTGTACGGCAAAGTTTCGCTACCGTCAGGTTGATCAGGAAGTAACTGTATTAGTTGAACAAGATTTGTGCAGAGTGATATTTGCCAAGCCTCAAAGGGCAATTACACCGGGTCAAGCAGTGGTTTTCTATCGAGGAGATATTTGTCTTGGCGGAGCTACCATCGATGAAATTATTAAATAATCCGGTTTGCTAGGGGGTTTTAGAGTGATAATCGGAACTGCATTTTTGAATGTTAGGATTGTTGGAGTCCAATCTCTCAAGGAAAAGCGCAGCATTCTCTTAAGTGTTCTTAAACGGACACGCAATAAGTTTAATGTGTCTGCTGCTGAAGTGGGAGCTCAGGATCTGTGGCAGAAAGCAGAAATTGGTATTGCTGTAGTAAGTGGTTCATCTAATCATGTAGAACAACAGCTGCGTAAGATAGTTTCTTTTATTGAATCTGAACCGCGTTTTGAAATTATGTCATTAAATATGGAAATCTTGTAGGGTTCAAAACACATAATCGGCCAATCAATTTAATCTAAAATTTAATAGGATAAGTAATACAGGAGGGTTATAATGCATGGTTATCAGAAAGCAATTAGAAATAGTAAATATCTATTGAAATGGCTTTTTGCAGCCGCAATCATAGGAGCGGCAGGAGGAATAGGGGCGTTTGGTTTAAAGACAAGTATTTCCTTTATTGAAAGAATAAGTTCAAAACTTCCGTTATGGTTAGCACCTGCAGCGGGTGGAATTATTGTAAGCATATTTTTATTATGGGATTATAATGCAGCAGGTAATGGCACAGATAGCTTTATCAATGCAGTGAATAAATTTGATGGGCGAATTCCTTTTAAAATGGGTATAAGTAAGCTTATTGCTACAGCTGCAACACTTGGATTTCATGGTAGCGGAGGACTTGAAGGTCCGGTTTTGGTAATAGGTGGTGCTATTGGAAATAGTTTGGCAGGAATTCCGTTTACACGAGATTTGTTTAAAACCAAATCCAAACTTTTGACCATATGCGGTGCCGCAGGGGCTCTAGGAGCAATATTTCATTCACCGTTAGGCGGCGGTATTTTTGTTGTAGAACTTGTCAGCCACTCTTCGCTTCATTATGCTTATCTTTTTCCTGCAGTCTTATCTTCTACAATGGGCTATGTGGCATTTGGTTCGTTGATGGGTGGAGCTCCAATGTTTCAGATTCCCAGTTACTTACCAAATATAAGTGATTTACCATGGTTTGTGGCGGCAGGAATCCTTGGAGGTTTACTGGCATTATTGTTTATTTATTCATTCCGATATATAGATAAATACTTTAAAAAGATCAGCTGCAGATTTCTTCGGCCTGTAATAGGCGGCATATTAACCGGTATAGTACTTTTATTTAGACCGGAAGTCGCTGGTACAGGATTAGCTTTAATTCAGCAGCTTATCTTCGACAGTGGAGTAATTGAAACGGCCATTATCGTGCTATTGTTAGCTAAAATACTAGCAACTTGTTTTACTGTGGGTTCTGGTCAAAGTGCCGGGCTTGTCATTCCATCGCTTTTTATCGGTTCTTTAGGGGGAATGCTGATTGCTGCGGTGGTTGGAGGGCTCCCTCCCCAATTATACGCTTCATTAATAGTTGCTTGTATGACGGCAGTATTAGCTGGTACAGCTAATGTTCCAATAGCAGCAGCGGTAATGTTAAGTGAAATGGCCGGACTTGCTGCAGCTGTGCCGGCTGCTGTTGGCAGTGTGGTTGGTTATGCTGTAGCTCATAGCCAAGTGATTTACTCTGAGGCTGTGGATGTTAGTGACATGAATTCTATTGATACTTCATCAGAGGTTCATTAGCTTTGTTAAAGGTGGTGAGATTTGTTGCAGGGTAGAGTAATAGTAGATGCTGATGCGTGTCCGCATAATTGTTTATCAATTCTTCGCAATGAACAGCAAAACTATGGATATAGACTTATTACGGTAGCTTCTTTTAATCATAATATTGATAATGCCGAGCACATAATAGTAGGCAATGAAAAAGAAGCAGCTGATATTGCTGTTATCAATCGAGTAAGAAAAGGCGACCTAGTAGTAACACAAGATTGGGGATTGGCAGCTTTAGTATTAGCTAAAGGTGGGCTGGCACTTTCGCCTAATGGTATAATTTATCGTGATGAAAACATGGATTTTAAATTGGAAGAGAGGTCTTTAAAAGCTAAGATTCGCCGCGCTGGTAATAGGACGAAAGGCCCGTCTGCTCGTCAAGGAAAAGATGATATGCGCTTTCATAAATCTTTAACTCAATTATTAGATACTATGCATTAATAAAGTTTATTTATGGGAGTGACGATATGGCACCGTTCTTGGCTAGTGACATTTTATCAGAATAAATTCAACATTATCACAGAACAACAACACTATTTTAATAAATACTTCTTGACATGGAGGATTTGATCTGTTAAACTTAAGAAAATGAATATGACCTTTAATCCAATCCAGTGAGGTTGGGAAGGATGTCTATCAGCATAGGATACTAGTTCTATGTCTAACTTCAAGCTAAACTTAGGCTTCTACCAACCGGTAGAAGCTTTTTTTATGCCATCCTCAAGCCCAAAGGTCTTTTTAGGTCAGGAGGGGTTGTATGTTTTCAATAATCAGCACAAAAGAATTAAAAGCACACACAATAGAAATGTTATTAAGGCGAGCACAATTTTATGTTGAGCAGGAGAAAGCCGGCACAGATCAGAGTCTTTTTACTCACAATGTTGAAGGAACAGTGGTTAATTTGTTCTTTGAACCAAGCACACGTACAAACTTGTCCTTTCAAATGGCTGCCAATCGGTTAGGATTAAGAACACTGGATTTTACTGTGGAAACATCAAGTGTACGAAAAGGTGAGTCGGTTATCGATTCTCTGCAAACAGTGAATGCTTTAGGAGTAGATATTGCCATTGTACGTCATCAATTAGATTGGCCAGCATTAGTATCAAAAGAAATGTTTAATATGGCATTGGTAAACGCAGGTTCCGGCACACAGGAACACCCGACTCAAGCACTGCTAGACGCCCTTACCATGCAACAGCATTTCGGGAGACTGCGCGGCTTAACTATCACCATCGTCGGTGATGTACTGCACAGCAGGGTAGCTCGTTCTAATGCAGCATTACTTCAGACAATGGGAGCTAAAGTACAGTTGGCAGCACCTGAAGAATATAAAACAAGTGATATTCCTGGAGCAGTATGGGTGGAATTTGATCAAGCACTAGTTGAAACCGATGTAATAATGATGCTGCGAGTACAGCACGAGCGGCATAAAACAATATCTGCAATAGCTAATTATAACGACTATTATGGATTAAATCAAAGAAGATTAGAAATGTTATCAAAAGATGCCATAATTCTTCATCCTGGACCGGTTAACCGGGGTTTTGAAATTACTGATGAAGTTTTACTAGACAGCCGCTGCAAGATTTTGCAGCAAGTTAGAAACGGTGTTGCGATGCGTATGGCTGTTTTAGAGCTATGTCTGCAGGGGGGAAAGCATGAAAAATTGGTTTCTGCATGATGGTCAGGTTTATCGAGAAAACCAGCTTTTTAATGAGGATTTGTTAATAATAGAAGGAAAAGTAGCCGCATTTGGTACTCAAGCAAGAAGTATTAGAGCAAACACAAATTATCCAGTTCGTGATTTTTCTGCTGAAGGTTGTATTATCAGTCGTGGATTTATCGACCTGCATGTTCATCTGCGTGAACCGGGTTATGAAACTAAGGAGACGATTAAAACGGGAACAAAAGCGGCTGCAGCTGGAGGATTTACTTCGGTCTTTGTTATGCCTAATACTCTGCCTCCGCTGGATTCAGTGGAGGCTTTGGCTGACTTACAAAAACGCGTTCAACAATCAGCTGTGGTTAAGGTTTTTCCTATTGCAGCTTTAACAATGAAGCGGAGAGGAACACATCTAGTTGACTATTCGGCTTTAACTAAAGCAGGGGTCAAATTTTTTTCTGATGATGGCGAACCTCTTAACTCTGATTTGCTTTATGATGTGATGGAAGAAATTTCAGCTTTAGACGCTATAGTAATCAATCATTTGGAAGATAAGGACCTAGCGGGAACAGGGCGGTTTCATCAGGATATTCCAGCGGAATCAGAATATTTGATGTTAGCCCGAGACCTTAAAGCAGTAAGTAGAACTAACTGCTCTTATCATGCGGCTCACCTTAGCTGTGAACAATCAGTTGCATTGATTGCTGAGGCTAAAGCCAAAGGTTTACCGGTAACAGCAGAGGTTACTCCGCATCATCTTACTCTGACTTATGATAATATTAAAGAACCTAAAGGGCATTTTCAAATGAAACCTCCGCTACGCAGCACATCAGATCAAGCGGCGTGTATTGAAGGAATCAAAAGCGGGATAATTGACATTATAGCAACTGATCATGCTCCTCATGGTGATGAAAAACGGCATAATGATTTGTCAGCACCATTTGGCGTAACCGGATTAGAAACTGCTTTTCCCGCTTTGTATACAAAACTAGTATTAACAGAAAGACTATCTATTAAAGATATATTGAGAAGCTTTACTGTTAATCCAGCCAAGATCGCCGGTGAACACCCTAGTTTAGCTGTAGGCGTTACTGCGGATATAACAGTGATAAAACTGGATTGTAATCGCCTGGTTAACTATGAGATGTTTTACAGTAAAGGTACAAATTCCCCTTATATTGGTGAAACTCTATCAGGTTGGCCTATTTTAACACTTGTAGATGGAGAGGAACGATATGGATGCCAATTATAAATAATTTAGAGAAGATTCTAATCTTAGGGTCAGGACCAATAGAGATCGGACAAGCAGCCGAATTTGATTACGCAGGTACTCAAGCCTGTCAAGCTTTAAAAGAAGAAAACATTAAAGTTGTTTTATTAAACAGCAATCCAGCAACAATAATGACCGATCCCCAGGTTGCAGATAGAGTTTATATCGAACCATTGACAATTAAAGTATTAAAGAGAATAATTCAGCTTGAGCAGCCTAATGGTATTTTGGCAACCACCGGCGGACAAACAGGTTTAAATTTAGCCATGGAATTAGAGCGTTCGGGTATTCTTAAAGAATACAATATTCCAATTCTCGGAACGGACATGACAGCAATCAAGCGAGCAGAAGACAGAAATGAATTCCGTAATTTGATGCAGAGGCTAGATCAGCCTGTACCAAAAAGCTGTACAGTCGAAAATATACAGGAGGCTTTTGAATTTGTTGAAGAAGTGGGGCTGCCAATAGTAGTGCGTCCCGCTTATACCCTGGGTGGTACCGGTGGGGGAATGGTTAATACAATGCAAGAATTGGAGCACTTTATCCGTTCTGGTCTGCGGCAGAGTCCCATTCATCAAGTCCTCTTGGAGCAGAGCATCGCTGGTTTAATTGAAATTGAGTATGAAGTATTAAGGGATAGTCAAGGAGAATCGATTATTGTCTGTAGTATGGAAAATGTGGATCCTGTAGGAATACACACGGGAGACAGTATAGTTGTTACCCCTTGCTGTACTTTAACTAAAACTCAAGAGAAGATGCTGGAGCATGCGGCATTAAAAATTGTCAATGCATTAAATGTGGTCGGAAGTTGTAATGTGCAGTTTGCATTAGAACCGAAAAGCAGCTGCTTCTATGTAATTGAAGTTAATCCGCGGGTAAGCCGTTCTTCAGCATTAGCTTCAAAAGCCACCGGATATCCCATTGCCAGAATAGCTGCGAAACTAGCTCTGGGTTACACCCTTTCCGAGCTTGATGCTACCAAACGCCCCCAAATGGATTATGTGGTAACAAAGATACCGCGCTGGCCATTTGATAAATTTCCTCATGCTGATCGTCTGTTAAAAACTCAAATGAAAGCTACCGGCGAAGTAATGGCAATTGGAGGAAGCTTTGCCGAATCACTGCAAAAAGCAATACGTTCATTAGAGACAGGATATGATTCTCTCTTTAGTTTGCCATTAGCACATCTATCCCAACAAGAACTTGAATTCCGTTTGGCACATCCGGATGATCAGGAGTTATTCGTTATCGCTGAATACCTAAGGCGGGGGTATGATAATTCCGTCGATCTTGATAAGCTGCATGAGCTTACCAAAATCCAACCGTTTTTTCTAAGCGAAATAAAGAAAATAGTTGATTACTATAATTACTTAAATCAGTTAGAATCATTAGATGAAGGCAGTTTGCTTAAAGCCAAGCAGTTAGGATTTAGTGACGCGGTAATCGGCAGCTGCTTTAAGTTAACTTCACATGATATTCGTGAACTGCGTATACAATATAATATTCGGCCAGATTATTGCAGCATCAAGACAAAATCATCGCCTTATTATTTCTCGACTTATAACCGAGAAATAAAGAGCCGACAAACTGATGCGGAAACTAATAGTAACTCGAACTCTGTAATTGTAATAGGTTCAGGGCCGATAAGGATTGGCCAAGGCATTGAATTTGATTATTCTACTGTTCATGCCGCATGGGCAATCCGCAGCAGAGGATATCAGGCTGTGATCATCAATAACAATCCCGAGACAGTCTCAACGGACAGTAATATTTCCCAGCGGTTATATTTTGAACCTTTAACCGCAGAAGATATTTTGGCCGTGATAGAAAGAGAAAAACCTTTGGGAGTCGTTGTCCAGTTCGGTGGACAGACGGCCATTAATTTAGTGGAGTTTTTAGAACGGCAGGGCATTGCAATATTAGGAACAAGTGCAGCAAATACCGCTGGGATGGAAGATCGTTATCAATTTGATCGGGCAATGGAAACGCTTGGGATTAGACGTCCTATAGGCTTAATTGCTAAAACTAAACAGGAAGCTATAGCCTTAATAGATAAACTAGTTTATCCGGTTGTGGTGCGGCCTTCATTTGTGTTAGGCGGTCGCGGCATGGAAGTAATATACAGTAGAGAAGAACTTCAAGACTATCTGGCTGAATTCACTCACCAAACAGGTTATCCTTTGCTAATTGACAGTTATTTATCGGGCATAGAAATCGAGGTGGATGCCATAAGCGATGGAACAGACCTATTTTTACCTGGTATTATGGAGCATTTAGAACGAGCTGGCGTTCATTCGGGAGATTCGATTGCTGTTTTCCCTGCATTTTCTCTAGACGAAATCATGATTCGGCAGGTATATGAATATACCAAAAAAATAGCATGCTACTTTCAAGTCAAAGGTTTTCTTAATATTCAATTCGTTATTTCTCAAGGTGAACTCTATGTTCTGGAAGTAAATCCTCGCTCATCTAGAACAGTGCCTTTCTTAAGCAAAGTAACCGGCTTATCACTTGCTCAGATAGCAACTGATGTAACTCTAGGTTTAACGCTAAACCAATTAGGTTATTTAGGCTTATATCAATCACAGCAGGATATAGTTTCAGTGAAAGTTCCAGTATTTTCATTTTCCAAACTTCAGGGCATGGAAATTACCTTAGGTCCGGAAATGAAGTCCACGGGAGAAGTAATGGGGCGGGATAAAAATTTTGAAAAAGCATTGTATAAGGGTTTTACAGCTGCGAAATATAGAATGCCTTCTAAAGGAAAAGTACTATTAACTATTGCGGATAAGGACAAAGGGGAAATAAATGAATTGGCACACTGTTTAGACCAGTTGGGGTTAGATATATATGCAACTTGTGGGACTGCCAAGTACCTTATAGAAAATGGATTTAAATGCCAAGTGGTAGCCAAATTAGAGCAATCAGATGAGATATTGAATTTAATTCGCCAGGCAGAAATTGATATGGTAGTTAATACTTATACGAAAGGTAAACAACCCGGCAGAGATGGCTTCCGTATTCGCTCTGCTGCTGTTGAAAATGATATTCACTGTTTTACATCATTGGATACTGTGAGAGCCTATTTACGTGTTGTCGCCGACCAAGAACTGTGGTTAAAGCCTTTATGATCAAATTTAAGGAGTTATGTAATGATACTTGAAATTGAGTATATCAATAATTTGACTAGTGATATTTGGGAAATGAAATTAAATGGAGACTTCCCCTTCAATAATGTCCAAGCCGGGCAGTTTATTAATATTCGTATTAAAGATTCGTATGATCATCTGTTGCGCCGACCTATCAGCATCGCTGAAGCTAATACTGACATGCAGTCTTTAACTATTGTCTTTCGTGTTGTCGGACAAGGAACAAAATGGTTAAGTCAACGGCAAAAAGGAGATAAGTTGGATGTGATGGGGCCGTTAGGGGTGGGTTTTCCTCTTCCGGATTATAATAGAAAGGTATTGATCGTTGGTGGAGGCGTAGGAGTACCGCCGCTATATCAATTGGCAGTAGATGTAAGCAAGTATACTAAAAATGTACATATTTTATTAGGATTTCGTAATGCCCGGGAGTGTTTTTGGCAGGAAAAATTCGCTGATAAAGGCGAATTAGTCATTGCTACCGAAGATGGTTCACGAGGTGTTAGAGGTTTTGTTACCGATGCTTTAAAAGCCTATAAAAGTTATTGGGATTATGTTTATGCATGCGGTCCACGCCCAATGCTTAAAGCTTTGAAACAATATTTTCAAGGGCAGGATGTAAAAGGTTATGTATCTTTAGAAGAACGAATGGCCTGTGGAGTAGGAGCCTGTTATGGTTGTGTATGTTCATCAGAGGATAGGGGCGAAAATTTCCGCATTTGTAAAGAAGGCCCGGTATTTCCCTGGGGGGAGGTAGACATATGAGTAAGCCGGATCTATCTGTTGAGATAGCAGGTATAAAATTGAAAAACCCAGTAATGCCTGCCTCAGGATGCTTTGGATATGGTCGGGAATACAGTAAGTATTATAGTTTAAGCAAATTAGGAGCAGTGGTAGTTAAAGCGACTACTCTCAAACGGCGACTAGGTAATCCCACTCCTCGAGTTACAGAGGTAACTGCAGGAATGTTAAACGCTATTGGTTTAGCTAATCCCGGAGTCGAGCAGGTAGTTAAAGAGGAGCTTCCTTGGTTAGCTGACCAAAATGTACCTATTATAGTGAATATAGCTGGTGAAACTGTTAGCGAGTACTGCCAGGTTGCAGAAATTATTTCTCATAGCGGATTGGCACAGGCAGTTGAATTAAATGTCTCATGTCCTAATGTAAAATTAGGAGGATTAACTTTTGGTGCCGATCCAGTAATTTTAGCAGATTTAGTGCGGCAGGTTAAAAAAGTATGCTGCATTCCTGTAATTGTTAAGCTGTCTCCTAATGTTACTAGTATCACGGAATTGGCTCTGGCAGCAGAACAAGCTGGGGCAGACGGAATTAGTTTAATTAACACTTTAATCGGTATGAAAATTGACTTAAAAACTCGCAAGCCGGTTTTGGCCAACAAAATCGGTGGATTGTCAGGACCGGCGATAAAACCTGTAGCTTTGCGTATGGTTTATGAAACTGCTAGGATAGTTAATATCCCTATTATCGGGATGGGTGGTATTTATAAAGGTGAAGATGCTGTTGAGTTTATTATGGCTGGGGCTAGTGGAGTAATGGTGGGAACAGCTAATTTTACTGATCCTTATGCCTGCCCCAAGATTATTGCTGGCATAGAGAGTTTTATGATAGCTCAAGGTCTAAAAAGTCTAGAAGATATACGGGGGTGTGCTCTATGAATAGTGCAGACAAAATTATCGTAGCACTGGATTTTGACAGTGAAGAAGAAGTAATAAAGCTTTTAGATCAGCTGCCGCAAGCGAGTTTTGTAAAAGTAGGAATGGAATTGTTTTATAGTACTAGGTCAGGGCTAATTAGTCGATTAAAAGATCGAGGATTAAAAGTATTTCTCGATTTAAAAATACATGATATTCCTAACACTGCATATGGTGCTGTTAGTGTTCTTAGCAGGTTAGAATGCGACATGATAAATGTACACTGCGCTGGCGGATTAGAAATGATGCAGAGAGCCAGAGAAGCATTACAAGGTGATACAAAACTAATTGGAGTAACTCAGCTGACTAGTACTAGCAGACAAGTTTTGAATCAACAACTAAGAATCGAAGGTTCAGTAGAAGAATGTGTTCTGCATTATGCTCATCTTGCAAAACAAGCGGGATTACATGGGGTTGTCTGCTCTCCAAGAGAAGTAAGATTGCTAAAAGCAGAGTTGGGCAAAGAATTTTTGGCTGTTACACCGGGAGTTAGGCCTAGGGGTGATGGTCTACAGGATCAAAAACGGGTAATGGCTCCTAAAGATGCTGTTTTAGCCGGCAGCGATTATTTGGTAATTGGACGTCCAATTACCAAAAGTAATGATCCTGCACGGGCTTTTGCGGATATTCTCAAAGAAATCGAAGGAGGTTATTATGAAGGAGATCATCACCTTATTTAAAGAAATCGGTGCTTTAAAAACAGGACATTTTCAACTAACCTCAGGCCTTCACAGCCAACAGTATATTCAATGTGCTGCAGTATTTGAAAGGCCGACTACTGCCGGTAAATTTGTAGAATTATTAATACCAAAATTACCTCAAAATATTGATACAGTAGTTGCACCGGCAATTGGTGGGATTAATATGGGTTATGAGGTGGCAAGAACTTTAGACTGCCGCTTTATTTTTGCTGAACGACAGGATGGTATTATGACCCTCCGCCGCGGATTTGCTTTAACTGCTGCTGAACGAGTGTTGGTAGTGGAAGATGTGGTAACAACTGGCGGTTCTGTAAAAGAAGTTTTAGAAATTGTCCGCCAACACGGTTCTAAAATTGCAGGAGTGGCTGCTTTGGTGGATCGCAGTAAGGGTAAAGCTGATTTTGGTGTACCATTTGTCTCCTTAATCAGTCTAGAGATTGAGACTTATCAACCGGAAAATTGTCCCTTATGTTCAGCTGAGATTCCTATAACTAAGCCCGGCAGCAGATAGTTTATATAAAATTGGCGGTTTGGAAATGGGTATGCTGGTTTATCACGAATAAATTACCTAACCTGGTTTTAGAACAATTTTAATGGTCAAAGAGCTGTGGGATGCAGGTGTAACTGTAGTTAGGGCTGTACATTATCCATAAGAATGGAGATTTGATCAAACTACCTAGACTGCTGTGACCAGGTATGATACAATAAATTCTATATTTAGAAGAGACTAACTTTTAGGAGGCAAAATCATGATAAATAATAAATCAAATCCTTTGAAAATTGTTCAGCAGCAGATAAAGGCAGCA
>JAAZMN010000107.1 GCA_012798795.1 Bacillota bacterium
CTTCATGCCTGGTTCCCAGGTTCAAATCGATTTTGAATTCAGTTAGCGGTAAAACACAAGCAGCAGCTTGAATCCGGTTATCAATAATTATTACAGCTCCGTCATGCAGCGGTGAATTAGGCTCAAAAATATTAACCAATAACTGCTCGCTCAAGAGCGCATCTACTAAAATACCGGTTTCCACAAATTCCTGCAATCCTATCTCTCGTTCGATGGCAATCAGTGTTCCAACTCTCCTAGCACTTAGACTGCCTGCAGCTTTAACCAGAATATCAATTACATTGTCAATATCACTTTTTGCCGCTAGACTGAATCTATTAAATAAGCTCCCCTGCCCGATTCGTTCCAGCGCCCGCCTTAATTCTGGATAAAATACTATAGGTAGAGCAACAAAAAATGCCGTTGTCCCCTGCTCCAGTATCCAATTTACAGTTCGTAAACTCAAAACCTTAGCTGCTAATCCGCCGATAACGATGACAGCTAACCCTTTAATTAAAGTAATGGCTCTGGTTCCACGAATTAGATTTATCAGCTTATAAATTATGAATGCGACTATAAGAATATCAACGGCATCTAATATAGAAAACTTCATAGAATTTATCTCCTTTGAGATAAAATATATTCGATTGCTGCGGCTAAAGTCTCTCCTTCTTTGAGTATAAACGTATCCATTCCTACTAAAGCTGCCGGTCCATCATTTTCAAGATCATCACCGATCATTAAGCAGTTTTCAGGCGGAACATTGATTTTCTTGCTGATCTCTAAATAATACCGAGGATTAGGTTTGCAAAAATGCATATTGTCACAATGAGTAATTAGAGCATACGGATAATCAGCTACCCCTGCCCACCGCAACCGTTCTATCATGGCTGATAACGGAAGAAGCGGATTTGTAGCAATCACTACCTTGTTATTATTAGCAAAAGCCAATTCAACCATGTCCTGCGCTGACGGATCTGCCTTAGCAAAAGATTTTAGTTTAGGAAATTCATCTATATAATATCGTTCAAATAACTTTATTAGGTGAGGATCCAAATTAGTTCTGGTAAAAAAATCATCAGCAAAAACCTGCATATTTGTCCTCTCAGGATCACTATTATTTACCATTACATCCGTAGATACCATTATTGCCTTAATAAACTCTTTTTGACAAATCCAACTCTCGAAAAGAGAAGCAACACCCTGCATATATCCTTCCATTAAAGTTTCAAAGCTCGTCGCTAAAAGTGTACCGTCCAAATCGATAAGAATAGCTTTCAACCGCAGACACCCCCTATTGACTGCTACGCTTAATCCATAATTTTTCAGCAGCTGCAACTGCTTGACCATATCGTCCTAAGCAGGACTCAATTGCAGCCAGAGTAGTGAGCATTTCTAGAGGGTTAGTATGCCCCATATGGCCTATACGAAAGATTTTGCCTGCCAATTTCCCTTGTCCGCCGGCCACTTCAACACCATAGTGGTCTCGTAACTCTTTAATAAATTCATCCACATTCATTAAGTCAAGTCTTACAGCAGTTACTGTAGGCGAGGCCCACTGTTCTTCTACCAGCAGTGTTAATCCTATGGCTTCTAAACCGATCCGAATCATATCCCGCATTAAAATGTGCCGAGCAAAAATCTGGTTCAAACCCTCAGCTTCAATAAGTTTAAGGCTTTCTTCTATAGCAAAAAAGTTAGCCAAATTCGGAGTATAAGGCGGTTCACCCTTTGCTAACATATCCTCATAAACCTTTAAGTCAAGATAAAATCGCGGGCTTTTTACTTCCAGCATTCTTTCCTTCGCTCGTTGTGAAACGCTGAGAAAAGCCAAGCCTGGAGGAACCATTAAGCATTTTTGAGAGGCGGTACATACAATATCAATACCCCATTTATCAGTCTGAATCATTACTCCACCCAAAGAACTAACTGCATCCACCACAAATAATGCCTGAGTCTCCCTAATAATTCTGCCAATTGCTTCAATGTCATTTAATACACCTGTTGACGACTCATTATGGGTAGCAAATACTATCTTGATTTCAGGATGCTTTAAAAGAAAATCTCTTACTAATTGAGGTTCAACTCCTTGTCCCCAAGGAAACTCAAGTTTATATACTTTTCCTTGATATGCATTACAAATATTGGCCCAACGCTGCCCGAAAGTGCCTCCTACTAAGACTAATACAGGATCACCAGGGTTTACCAAATTGGCAACTGCTGCTTCCATTGCTGCAGTTCCCGAACCAGTAAGAGCCAATACAGTGTTTTTCGTTTGAAAAACATATTTTAACCGTTCGAGAACAGCTGGGAGTTTCTCTTTAAACTGTTTACCTCGATGATTAATCATAGGACTGGCACTGGCCATTAGTACCTTATGCGGTACTGGTACAGGCCCGGGTATTCTTAAATGAGTTTGATCAGACAATTTCCTCTGCACCTCCGTTTTTTCCTTAGAGCAGGTTTCGCCATCACCAATTCTAATTCCTCCATTACTGATTGACAATAACACAAAGTTAATGATATTATTTCATATAATCAAGTATTTCTTAAAAGGATGATAAAATAAATGGGAAAAACCAAAGAAGAGATATTAACCCTAGCAAAAAGATTAAATATTAAGTTTATTCGGCTGCAGTTTTCCGATATTGTCGGAGTGGTTAAAAATGTTGCAATACCCATTAAACA
>JAAZMN010000108.1 GCA_012798795.1 Bacillota bacterium
AATTTTACATTTCCTTCTACCTTAAGTAATGAAAACATATAATCATTGAAAAGTGATTTAAATCAGACTGCGTAGGCTGCAGCCTACGCAGTCCTAGTCTATTGATTATTGGTCAAACATTTCATCAATAATGGCCTGCGCAGCATCTTTAACTTCGGCAGTAGCTGTTGCAGGGCTTATACCACTGTTGATGTCGCCACAAACTTTTCCATAAGGTAAATCTCCATCCCAACGACCACCAATAAAGTTCATATAGTAATCTGTTGGCCACCAGTTCTCAAATGCTTCCAAAAGAATATCATAAGACTCTCTATCTGCAATTCTACCTGCAATCCAGTTATCACGATCTTCTTCCCACATCTCAAGTGTCCACAGAAAATTGTCCAAGGCAACCATGCCCAATGGATATTCCGAATTAGCAGGAATTAATGAACAATCGCTTCCCCCTGGTAAATAAACTGCTTTATCTGTGTATGGACCTTGAGGATATGGTAATATTCCATGAGAAAATGGCCAGTCAACATGGTTACCTATGGCATAAAATGGCAGAATAGCCATAGCGATTTTGCCTGCACCAAACTCGTTCTCGCCACCACTAGCAATCTGATCAACATTGCGCCATTCTACCCATTGACGTAATCCAGCAACTGCTTCCGGTTCGTCCAAAGAATAATAGACTTGCCCATTTTCATCGACCTTTGTAACAGCACCACCGTAAGCGTAAACCAAATTCTTGGGATCAGTATCAGATAAACCCCATTGATCAACAATACCGTCACCATCAGTATCCCGCGTAACTTTTCGTGCCATTTCAGTCACTTTTTCAAAGGTCCATTCACCATTCCTGTATAACTCATACGGGTCTTCTAATCCTTCTGAGTCTATTAGATCCCGGTTAAACACTACAAACGTTGCATGACCAAAACCACCAACTGCGGAAAAATTAAACAGCTGTCCTTTGTAACCTACTTGTTCATTACGATCACGAACTATTTTAGGCAAATTGTCGAAATAATCCGGAGGTAAAATTTCATTAACGGGATAGACTGCTCCACGAGATACTAACCCCCAATAAAATGCAAAGGGCGGTTTCCAGTAATCATAAGTAGATTCACCCGCCATAAATCGGCTTAATGCTGTATTCCCTACTTCGCCCCAATCAACCACGAGCATTTCAAAATCACCAATATTAAATAGCTGTTTTGCTTCTTCTAGTCTCCCAGCGTATAGTCCTCCTTCTTCAAACTGAGAAATAATATTTTGGTGTGCTACGAAAGTAACAGTCTCGCCACGAAAATCAATTTCTCCAAAGTCCATCCGGTCAGAAACGTAAGCAAGAACACTTACCGAAGCAAATAGCAACATTAAGCTCATGAACATCAATGTAAATACTCTTTTAGCATTCATTCAATTAAACCTCTCTTTTGTTATTTTAATAATAATTTTTATATGACCGTTACGTTGTTAATGATTTCTATACGACCATTACATTTCCTTCTTTGAGTAGCCTTTTTTTCCTATTTAAGCTATGAAAGCATACTATGCATTAAAAGGTAATGTAAAAATCAGACTGCGTAGGCTGCGGCCTACGCAGTCCTAGTCTATTGGGATTATTGTTCAAACATTTCATCAATAATGGCTTGTGCAGCATCTTTAACCTCAGCAGTAGCTGTTGCAGGGCTTACACCACTGTTGATTTCTCCACAAACTTTTCCATAAGGTGAATCGCCATCCCAACGACCACCAATAAAATTCATATAGTAATCTTCCGGCCAGAAGTTTTCAACTGCATCGTAGAGAATCTCATAAGACTTACGATCTGCAATTCTTCCGGCGATATAGTTATCTAGATCCTCATAATAGCTATCAAGTGAGAAAAGGAAGTTATCTAAAGCAATTAACTCCAAGGGATATTCCGCATTGGCAGGAACAAACCATGCGTCAGCAGCCCCCGGTAGGAAAAGTGGTTCATCTGTATATGGTCCTTGTGGAAATGGTAATATTCCATGAGTAAATGGCCAGTCTTGGTGATTACCAATAGCATACATTGGTAGGAACGCAATGGCATACTTACCTGCACCAAATTCGGCTTCACCACCACTGGCTAAAGCAGTTGGACTACCGATTTGATCTACTTTATACCAATCTATCCATTGGCGCAATCCTGCAACTGCTTCAGGTTCATCCATTGAGAAGTAAACTCTACCATTTTCATCCCGTCTGGTAACTGCACCACCATAAGCATAAACAAGATTCTTTGGTTCAACATCAGATAAACCGAATTGATCAATCACACCATCACCATCAGTGTCTTTAGTAGCTTTTCTTGCCATTTCTGTTACTTTTTCAAAAGTCCATTCACCATTTTCATATAATTCATATGGATCTTCTAGGCCTTCAGCATCGATTAAATCTCTGTTAAATACTACAAACGTTGCATGACCATAATCATCGACTCCTGCTGAGAACTGATACATTTGACCTTTGTATGATAACTCATGATTACGGTCACGAGTGATCATTGGTAATTGATCAAAGTACTCTTCCGGTAGAATCTCGTTAACCGGATAGAGTGCACCGCGAGATGCTAAGCCCCAGTAATAAGCGAAAGGTACCCGCCAGAGATCATAAGTTGATTCACCTGCTAAAAAGCGGTTTAACGCGGTATCGCCAACTTCGCCCCAACCAACCACCACTTTTTCAAAGTCACCAATATTAAAGAGTTCCTTGGCTTCCTCAAGCATACCCGCTTTCGCTCCGCCTTCTTCAAATTGTGCAATCGCATCATAGTGCATTACGAAAGAAACAGTTGCTCCACCAAAGTCAATATCGCCAAAGTCCATCCGGTCAGAAACGTAAGCAAGAGCACTTACCGAAGCAAATAGCAACATTAAGCTCATGAATATCAATGTAAATACTCTTTTAGCATTCATTCTCATTACCCTCCTCTGATATTTGGCTACACAAAAACAGTTACTGCTCTAAACAGGATAATCAATCACCTCCTTGGCAAACAGATTACCCACATCTATTGTAGCGATTGAATATTGGACTATAGGCATATTACTTACAACGTTTTTTACTCATTTCAATACTGCAGCTATACAATATCTGTCTATTTATCATTGGTCAAACAATTCATCTATCATAGCTTGCGCAGCATCCTTAACCTCAGCCGTGGCAGTTGCAGGACTTATGCAATAAAATAACGATTACCATAATATGCTGACTAGATAACTACTACTAAGAAAGTGTATTCCTAATGTCTGCAACCATCTTCATAAGACGTTTACCATATTCTACATATACATTGTACTTATATTCTTCAGGTGTCTGAACATTATCTGCTTGTTCATGATAAACACTTCCCATGTGTGGTTCGATGGATATTCCTCCATCATAACCACGCACCAACAAGTCCTTTAGAATTCTTTTGACCTGGCCATCTCCTTCACCTGGAAATGTGAATTTTGTCTTACCAACATCATAAAGAAATATCCCATCTTTAATATGGATATATGCAATTTTATCCTTTAAGTGTTGGTAGGCTTCCCACGAGTTCTGCTTTTTATAAGGCGGATCCCCAACCCGGTTATCCGAGAAAACAGGATTACCAGTATCAAATACAATTTTAAAATATGGAGAGTCAATCTTACTAATTAAGCGGTCCATGTGCTCATAGGATTGGGAGAAATAATTCATACAATTTTCATGCAAATAAAGTATTTCTGCCTCTTCACATAAGCCTACCATGACTTTTAGCTTTTCAATAACCTTTTCTTCAAGTTTTGGACTATCTTCTTCAGGTATACTAAAGCTCATTCCTCGAATCATTTTCGTACCCAATTTTTGCATACGTGGAATAGCTCTTTTTAGCTCTTCAATACTTCTTTGAAAATCTTGTTCACTAGTAGGACTCTTACCCCAGTTCGCTACTGCACTACCAAAACAATTAATCTTGACATTAGCTGCTTGCAATTTACGATAAACTTCATCAAATTTTTGATCAGAAATATCAGTGATATTGCGACCTTCGATACTCCTAGCCTCAATGTTTTCCCATCCAAGTGCCTTGGTAACTGCTATTTGTCGTTCAATATCTCCACTTACTTCGTCAGCAAAACCTGTAAAATACATGCACATCCTCCATTGTTTCTTTTATTAAACATCTTCTTAAAATAATATTTCCATTCTTAACACAAAATTCCTGCTTATAAACTTAAATACTGTTATGCTGAACTTTATAGAGTCTTGCACCGTGAGCCGGAACAGCTGCCTCTATGATGTCTTTTGCTTGTCCGATATTAGTATGGCGCCATAAATCACGCATAAAGACAGGCGAACCAAATTTTAGCTCATCTAGAGTAATACTGATAGACTGAACTTCATCAGCCAAATTAAACAACGCTAGATAATAGCTGCTGTCATTATTATCCTTGCTCAGCCAAATCGCATGTTTATGATCGCGCTTAATTTGCACAGCACCATGTGAGTTGCTTACTAAGTGGAGAACCTCATCGTTAGTCAACAGTTCCAGGGTGGGTTGATCAAGTTTTGTTAATTCAGCGCCAATCATCAACGGTGAGCGGAAAATACACCATAATGTCATCATGGTTATTTGCTCATCATAAGTGAAATTAGTATACCGTTCATTTCCAAAACCCTTGCCTACCCATCCGACAGGAAGCATATCACAATCGGGGTAACAACCGACTGAAACATGTTTCTGCCAGAGCTCACAGCGTTCGAACATATGCTTTAATAAACGCCAATCATCCCAAAAATCATCAGTGATCCGCCACATATTTGCATATCTTGCTAAATGCCACGCCTTTTCAATTACGGCCGGGCCGGGAGAGAGACTCAACACTATATTCCGACCACAATTGGCTATGGCTTTATGAATCATTTCTATTTCTTTCTCAGCTGAATATGGATTATGGGGATACATGTTGGTATTACAAATGTCATCTACTTTAACAAAATCTACTCCCCACTCGGCATATAACTCAAAAAGCGAATTATAATACTCTTGAGCACCTGGTTTACGATAATCTACCCCATACATATCCGGATTCCACCTACTGATGGAATAAGGATTGGCAATTTGGTCGGCAGTTACATCAGTGCCTTTTATCTTAGCATGGGTGTGAGCTGCGTATCTGGGAATACCACGCATAATGTGGATACCAAATTTTAAACCAAGACTGTGGATATAATCTGCAAGAGGGCGAAAACCTGCTCCGTTTTTTGCTGAAGGAAACCGATTCTCCGCTGGCATCTGTCTAGAATACTCATCCATATTAAAATGGCTAAAGTTTATGTACTGATACTGATCTCTTTGAGTACCTGCTTGGCAATCCGACCATTGAATATCAACAACAACATATTCATAGCCATGAGGTTTTAAGTGTTTAGCCATGTACTCAGCATTAGCTCTAACATCGGCTTCGGTTACAATTGTATCATAATAGTCATAGCTGTTCCACCCCATTGGAGGAGTATTAACAAATGAATTCTTATCAAACATTTTATCTATCCTTTTCTTAATTCTTCTATTTACTAAATATAAATCTCCTTTTTCTTTTACCTGATTCATAAATCGCACAAATAAGTTCTTGCGTCTTTATTGCTTCCATACCATCTATATCCGGTCTAATATGCTGACCTAAAGCATTATAGTAATTGGTAATTTGCTTAATGTGACTTACTCCCCAATACTGCTTTACATTACCATAACTGATGAACTCTTGCTGATTAGGATTGGCTTCCATTTTACATCCATCATTTAAGCACACCATACCACTATCGCTTGTCAATTTAGCTATCCCATTTTCACAATAAAGCTCAATTTCAACAGGAGCATCATAGCCATAATAATTATTCGCATAAAAACAGGATATAACGCCATTCTTGTACCTAATCAGTCCTTCTGCAACGTCTTCAACATCGACATTCACATGAGTTCGATTATAAATATTAGCCTCTACAAACTCAATTTCACTATCTGTAAACCATAGTGCTAGATCAAGTGTATGTATGGCTTGATTTATTATTACACCGCCACCCTCTTTGTCCCAAGTTCCCTTCCAATCACTCTTAGAATAATAGTCATCGGTACGTTTCCATGTAACAAACAACCTGCTTGAGATAATTTTACCCAATTTTCCGGAATTTAGAGTTTCCTTAATCAGCCTTGAACCGGGATTATATCTGTTTTGAAAAACCACACCTAAAGTAACCCTGTTCTTCTTCGCTGCATCAACCATTGCATGAGCATCTGTCAGTGTTATTGCCATCGGCTTTTCCGTTAAAACATGCACTCCATGGTTTGCTGCATAAACAGCCATTGGTGCATGAAGATAATGTGGAGTACAAATGTGCACTACATCAAGATTAGCCTTATTAATCATTTCTCTATAATCAAGATAATACGAACAGTGATATTCTTCTGCTTTAGCTTTGGCGCGCTCTTCCTTAATATCACAAACAGCTACAAGCTTAGCATTTTCTTGCTGGCCAATGGAGATACTATGCATAGGAAAAATATTACCGCATCCAATAATTCCAACTCGAAATTCAGTCAATAATTAAACCCCCAACAGAATACTAGATTGAATTAGTACACAACCACCTACTGCTTTGATCTGTCGTTCATGACTTCTGTTAGATGATACCTTATTCTTCTATCTCTACTTGAGCAAAATAGCAGCGGTTCGGACCAACTTTTTGAATTTCTCCGGTTAATTCAAGCTCTTCTTTTAATCTAATATCCTGTGAAGAACTGCCTATCATTAAAGAAAATGTACCCGGCTCTACCACAAGCTCCATGCTTTGGTCATAAAAAGCAAGCTGATCTGTTGAGAGCACAAAACGAACTCGCTTCCATTCTTGTGGCTCTAACCAAACTTTTGCATAACCTTTTAGTTCTTTTACTGGCCGATTTCTACTGGCATATAGATCGCGAATATAAAGTTGAGCCACTTCCGCGCCGGCTGTTTCTCCAACATTACCTACTTCAAACTCAACTTGAATCTCAGCAGGAGCTTCAGTCTGCTTTGGAGTCACTGTTAAATTACGGTATGCAAATTCTGTATAACTAAGTCCATAACCAAACGGATAAAGCGGTCGGTTGTCTACATAGATATACTGCCGATTATAAGAAATATTGGTGCGGTTATAATGAACCGGCATTTGTCCAACCGTCTTAGGAATAGAAACGCAGAGTTTACCATCAGGATTATAATCCCCAAAAAGCACGTCCACAACGGCATTCCCTGCTTCCGCTCCCGGAAGCCATGCTTCAACAATTGCGGGAATGTGCTCAGCAATCCAATTAATAGTAAGAGGTCTGCCATTTATTAATACTACAATAGTTGGTGTTTTTGTCTGATAAATCGCTTGAACAAGCTGCTCTTGTACACCCGTGAGATCTAGTGAAGTTCGATCATGACTTTCACCATCAGTATCTTTTATGTATCCTCGATTTGTAAAATCAACGTCAGAAATATCGCCAGGATTGACTAACCCGGACAGACCTGAACGCCCGCCAACAACTACAACAGCAATATCTGATTGCTTAGCGGCTTCAATTGCTTCTTCAAATCCGTCTGTTGAATAATTCATAATACCGCAGCCTTCAGCATAATTTACTTTAACATTTTCACCGAGTTTTGCTTTTACCCCATCCAAAATACTGACGACAGGTACAGCATCTTCGGGACTATCTACATGAGCACTATAAACATAATCCCCAAGAACATTGCGAGTACTGTCAGCACTTGGACCTATAAGTGCAATGGATTTGATTTTATTCTTATCTAATGGCAGTAAATTATTTTCATTCTTCAATAAGACTATTGATTCTCTCCCAATCTGACGAGCCAATTGTCTTTGTTCTTTTGTCTCAAAAACAGAAATAACATTATCTGTTTCTATATATCGATTTTCAAACAAACCCAGCATAAACTTAATTTCCAAATGTCTTTTTACAGCTTGTTCCACCGTATCAATTGAAATTAAACCCGATTTAACCGCCTCGACCAGCAATTCACCATAACAATCTGTTTTTGGTAATTCTATATCCAGACCTGCTTCAAGTGCAAGAATGCCGGCCTGCTGCATAGTTTCGGCAATACGGTGTTCTGTATGAAGCATTTTAATGTTGTTATAGTCGGATACAACCATTCCATTAAATCCTAGCTCTCCCCGTAGAATATCTGTTAACAAGCTTTTTGAGGCAGCACAAGGAATTCCATCAATATCATGATATGAACTCATGATAGCTTTAACTTGAGCTTCTTTGATGGCTGCTTCGTATGGGAAGAGGCATTGTTCTCGGAAATCTCTCGGTGCAATATTTACAGAAGCATGATTTCTTCCTCCCTCTGAAAAACCATGTCCGGCAAAGTGTTTTAAAGTACCCAATACTGATTTTTCCGGTTCAATACCCTGCAAACCCTGAATGTAAGCCACTGCCATGGATGCTGTTAAATAAGGATCCTCGCCGAAAGTCTCTTCCACTCGGCCCCAACGTAAATCACGAGCCAGATCTACAACAGGCGAAAGTCCTAATCTAGCACCAATAGCTAACATCTGCTTGCGAATTTCCTCCGTCATAGCTTTTATTAACTGCGGATTCCAAGTACAAGCCATACCTATGGATTGTGGATAAGCTGTTCCCCCTTTAGTCATCAATCCGCTTAAGCATTCTTCGTGGAGCAATGCGGGAATCTTCAGCCTAGTATGATGCTCTAAAAAATACTGAATGTCATTAGCGGCTTTAGCAGCCTTTGTTGGTTCCAAACCGCTGGCACCGGCAATGCGAGTTATCTGGCCAATTCCTTCCGGTATTACTTTTTTTGCTTTTTCCGGGCAAAACTCTCCCTTGTCATTCAATAGTACATCAGGACCCACTGATCCTAGCTGTGCCACCTTTTCTTCCAGGGTCATTCTACCTAACAAATCATCAACTCTTTTGTTAACAGGCGCATTTTTGTCTTCATATAATTTTAAATTCATTTAATCAACACCTTTCTTTAACTAATTCCCATTATTATATAATCCGGAAATAATCTGGAAACCGGTTTCGGCAAACCGAATTCAAGTAACATATTAAACGAATAAATTAATAATCCTTTATCTTTTCTGTTTTATAAACAAACTTCAATTACCGCATCAGATTCATGATCTAAATCCTATTACCATTCAATACATAATTAAACAGCATTCTCCATAATCCTCCCAAAATAACAGAAATTAATAGATACTATTATACATTTAATTAACTTCCCAGCTGTATTACTTAATATATTAACTGAAATTTAAAGTAAAGCAAATATGTTGAAACTCGGCCAGTATTCTAAGGGATCCCTGACTAAACCTACAATTCGACAGACTATTGCATATTTTTGGTAAACATGGTACAATCCGGCTTAACTATTTACAAAGTTAAGATGTGAGTGTAATAATTGGCCAAAAGCATATTTATAACCAAATTTTTAGAAGGAGTTCGTCCTGATGACACTTGGAGGTATTTTAATCGGTTCATTTTTAATTGGATTTTCCGGAGCAGTAATGCCGGGGCCGCTTTTGGGTATAACTATAAATGCCAGCCTAAAAAGAGGGTTTGCTGCCGGCCCTTTAATCATATTAGGTCACGGAATACTAGAATTATTCCTAATCATCGCCATGACACTAGGATTGAAAGATTTTTTCTCTAACAGCACAGCTGCAGGATTTATTGGCATTTTAGGCGGAGCTTATTTAGGGTGGATGGGGTATGACATGATTACTTCAAGCATAAAAAGAACTGCTGCACTGCAGGGCCAGGAAACCCAAAAAATTAATTCAAAAAACCTAGTTCTCTCTGGCATCGTTGTTAGTGCTACCAATCCATATTTTATTTTGTGGTGGGCAGCAACTGGTATTGAAATGCTGCGCCAATCCTATGTCTTTGGTTTATATGGTGTTCTGCTATTTTTTGTTGGTCATATTATGTCTGATCTAACCTGGTATACAGCTGTCTCTATAGCTTTTTCCAGAGGGAAAAAGCTGCTGAGTGATGTACTCTACCGCCGTATTATCTTTTTATTAGGATTATTTCTATTAGCATTTGCACTCTATTTCATAAAAAATGGATTAACGTTAATAATTGGCATGGTTTAGCGAAACCGTA
>JAAZMN010000109.1 GCA_012798795.1 Bacillota bacterium
AACTCTGATTTATCATCTATAGCTTGTTTGAAGATACCTATTACTAAATTTTGATATTCTTTCTCCATGATACCCCCTCCTAGTATACAGCTAGGTGTCTAGCTATTTTTTCAACTATTTCTTTCCTCAGTTCATACCATCTTGATTTTTCTATATGCATTTGTTTCCAGCACTCCCTAGCTGGCTTTTCCAAGGTATAAAAGAGTTTAATTAATTGTTTCTCGGTATCGGTTAGATAAATCATAGCTTCGTCTATTGCTTTTTTGTGCCTTTGTATTTCTTCTACTTTGTTTCTTAGATATTTCACATGGATATTATCGGCTCTTTTAATGGCGATATGTTCAGTAGGTGAGCCTGTCCCCTGTGAAGGTATACTAGATGGATTGCTGGCTTTTGTTTCAATCCACGCACCCGCATGGGGTGCGACTTGTGAGGTGGCTTAAATGCGAAGGTACATAACAGTTTCAATCCACGCACCCGCATGGGGTGCGACCGGAAACGCTCCTAGGAGGTCACGACCCATAAGCGTTTCAATCCACGCACCCGCATGGGGTGCGACGGGCTTTACTATGTTTTAGATGGTGGAGATAAGGGGTTTCAATCCACGCACCCGCATGGGGTGCGACAGCAGGGTGTTTAAACCCTTTCTAGGAGCAGGTTTCAATCACGGTTTCCGCGAACCGCCTTTTTTTTGCTTAAGAAAGAGACGATTTTTTACTAAAATTCCTTGTAACCCGTTCCCACAGCCTGGTGCGAACCTCCTAAGGATTTCATGTGCGCTTAGGGTTCGCACACCTAAATTGTCAAAGTACCTTCAGGATTATAAGTTTCTTTAGCTCCAATATGTTCTACTCTTCGTTGCCAATTGCTACCTAAATAGTAATATCTTAAACTATCTTTTTCATAGTCGATAATGGATTCCAACCTTTTCCTCATCCGGGCGAATTCAACGGGATCCACCAAACACTCAAAAACTGAGTTTTGAACTCTTTGCCCGAAGTCAACACAGGTTTTTGCCACCAATCTAAGCCTTCGCCTACCTTCAGAATCTTGCGTATTAACATCATAAGTAACTAATACCATCATATTATATCATCCTTACTCATTTAATCAAAAATGGGGGATATGAATCAATATCTCCGCGAATACATCTTGCCAATAGCATAGCTTGGGCATATGGTATTAGACCTATTGCAAAACGTTCTTGAAAATAGGGATGCATTATTTCTTGTTGTTTACGTGTTTGCCATGCATCAATTACCTTTTTTCTACCTTCATCGGTCAGCAGAATACCTCCTGACTCCTTTATTAAAAAATCTTTTGCTTCAATTTGACGATTATTGATTAAAGAAAGAGTGAGTCTGTCCACTAAATAGGGTCGTAATTCTTCCATTAAGTCCAAACCCAAACTAACTCTTCCAGGTCTAATACGATGAAGAAAGCCTACTTGTGGATCTAATCCTACAGTTTCCAATGCTGATGCACAATCATGTGCCAATAAGCTATAAAGGAAAGAGAGAACAGAATTAGTTAGATCCAATGGTGGTCTCCGACTCCGCCCCCTAAAGTGAAATACATCTTTTGATTCTAGTATAAGGTAATCGAAAACACTGTAATAGGTTCTAGCACTTTCGCCTTCAATTCCTCGTAACTCATTTAATGATTTAGTGTTTAAAACTTTCTTTAGTTGATTAGACAGTTTCTTAACCGCTTCACTAACATCTTGCTGCCCTAGTCGACAGTGATGATCTCTTAGATACCTACGTAAAACTGCCCTACAATTGTTTATCTTTCCAAAAACAAAGTTACAAGCTAGTTTCAAACTCTCATTTTCTTGGTCATACAAAGAATATTGCCTTTTTCGCAACAATACATTGCCTTTAGTAGGTGTGGCCATTTTTGCCCTTAAACGCCCACTAGGCGACAAAAACGACAAAGCGACCCCTCGTTCACTGCATAAATGCATTAATCCTGGGCTTGCACCTGTGTAACCAAAGGTTATTATGCTCTCTATATTATGTATTGGTATGCGGAATCTTACTTGATCATCTATTCTAACCACAACATTTTCTCCATCCCTGCCAAGATGAGCCTCAGGTGTAGTTACATATAAGGTATTGAGCAGTTTACGCAACAGAACCACCTCACTTTGTTATTAATTTTCTTTTAAAACTGATTGTAAGTATTCTTTGACAGTTCGTCTTTGAGAAAGCTGTGGTATACAAATATCAACTAAAGAACATTTATTGCAAGCCTTTGTCACACGTGGTTCAGGTGTCTTTCCTAATGAAAACATCCGATGCATTTCCTGGGCAACCATATATGTTTCATCTTTTAATTCTTGGCTAAGATTAACATCTAACCTTCTTCTAACCCTACCGTAAAATATATACCCAATCTCAAGAGTAACTTGAAAAGTTTCTTCTAAACAAATTGCTTGTGCACAAAGTTGTAATATGTCACAATTAGTAGGCTTAGGATTGCCAAGCTTATACTCTACAGGTGTAGGTTGCCAATAGCCGGATCTGCCCTTAAGCTTGACCCCTGGTTCTTCCACTTTGTGAAACTCAACCACATCCGCAATTCCATTTAACCCCAGTGATCTTGAAGCTATAGGAACTGCCCGCGTAATTATTAGGTCTCCACGTTTTTCAGAGAAAGTAGGATCATCTGTTCTTTGATGTAACTCTTGACCTTGGAAAGTAAGGATATTATCCTGCCACTGTTGCTCAACATGAATTAAGGCCCACTGCCGCGGGCAAAAGGCAAAATGTTGTATGCCTGAGAGTTGTAGGTAGTCTTCCTCATAGTAATTCATAATTACATATCCTTATAAACCTTGGTATCAATTCCTTCAAGTTTGTCGAGAAATATATCATAATCACAAACATCTGAAGGCTCGTCAATACCTTCTTTGACAGATATTTGTAAAGAACGATGAACTTTCGCAGAAGAATACTTGCCAATATTACTCGGATGTTCCCACCATACTACCTTAACAACTTCCATACTTCCTTCTGGTCGAGCAGACGAGGCATCGTTTTCTAGTAAGTTTATCAATGCGTGTTTTATTTCTTCAGCATCATTACTACTAAAACCAGTTCGCGAAGCAAGTTGCGGATTAATGCTACCATAGAAAACATATAATCCATGGTCAATACGATGCTTCATCCCCATTGTATCTGAAGAACGTGTTTTGCCATCCCCATCATCACTGACACTTTTTGTAATTTGAATACTTGTTGTATTTACTGGAGCAACAGTAAACGCTGATTGGACAGAAACAGGCCCACGAATACCTACCGATACACCCCCACCTCTTTTGGCTCCTCCATAAGCAAATACTTGCCCAAAAGACCTTACATCCAACCACTTTTTACACGCATTATCCCTTAATGTTTCAGGTTCTTTCATGCTATCCTTTAATTCACCATTAGCACGTTGACGAAGGGTAAGATAATCATCTACTCGATAGTCATTAGACTGGACAAAAATTGAATTTCCCCGATCCAATAAACGATTTCTTATTTTCCTTTTAATGCAAACATCAGAAATCTCACCTAATCCGTCATAGGTAACTCTTGGTCTGTTCCCGTTCAAAGGATCTCCGTTAGGATTGGCATTTTTCACCGCTATAACAACCGCAAAATCTATCTTATTCTTTAAAGCTGTCATTATAAACATTCCTCCTTAAAAATCATTTGTTAAACTACTCGTCCTTGTCATTGACTTTCTGCCAAAGTGCAACTTTTTGACAATGATAGCCTAATAAGAACTCTCCTGAAAGTTTACGATCACTTACGAAATCTTCAGGTTCAAACAAGGCCATTACTTCCGAAATCTGAGATTCCCTTTTTCTAACTTTTGGGCCTAAACGTGCTTTATATGGACCCAATGATAACTCCAATACCTTCCAAGTAGAAAAGGGTCGATCAGCAAATCTTTGCATTAGACGTGCTGCATTAGTTTGCCTTTGTTCATTTGCTTCACTTAATGCCCAACCTTCAATACTATCTGCTAAAGCTAATAATCGACCATAAAGATAGTCTCTAGAACGCCGCTTCTCTTCCAGTGCCAATTCATAACCCTCCTTTAAATTTGCTTTTCTGTATAAAGAACAAGCGATGGTTAAAGCCTTATTCCATTCCCACGCCTCTAAGCTAACCCTTTTACAAGCCCTTTGTACCGCTAGTGCAACGATATCCTTGGGAATGGCTTGTCCATCTATAACGCAAGGTAGTAAACGTTCAATTGTCTTATTTTTAAGTTTAGCATCCACTCTTCCACCATAAATCGCTTCGGCTATATCAGGAAGGCTTGGTGCTCCAATGTATTCCTTTGGGTACATTTTCCGCTCAATACCCCACTGCCTTCGAGCAAAATTATGGCGCCATGCACAAGTGTTATGCCAATCTTCAATACGCCGCAAAAACTCTGAACTGCTTAATTCCCGATAAAATTTTATAGCCATTCTCCCAGGTGTTGCAGAGTCTAACACCATAACATAGATGTCTGTCATTTCCCCAAGTTCTGCTTGGAAGCTAAGTACTTTTCTCCTGAGTTTATTAGCAAACTCTTCCCCCGTATACGCAATAACCGATTCAGGCTCTGGGATATCAGAAATATCCAAAAACCCTAAAGAATCATCTGTAATATCAGGCACAGGTTGACCAGTTTGAGCCCAAGCGACTATTGCTAAATCCCCATTACGAAATCCTTGACTTCTAACTAACCAACGTAACATATTGTGAGCCTTTTGAGTAACTTCATAACCTACACTAGCAGCTTGTTGAGCATTAGTGAATCTGCCACGAAAAGTAAATCCCGAAGTATCATTACTGGAAATCAATTTTGCCCGATCCCCATCATTTCGAATTTTATCTGGGTGGGATATTGCTACTAACTCTTCTTGTCCGGTTACATAGCATAATGCTTGCTCAGTTTGTAAGGAAACGTAATAACTTATCCAACCATCTATTATTTTTTCATCTTTCCACACAGCTGTTTCTAAAATACCGGGGACCTCTACTCTCCAACGAACAAAAGCATCGTATTGGGACTGCCCACTAGGAAGTACACCAAATATATCAGGCCTTTCTTCTTCTGATTCCCATTCCTCTAATAATTTCCCTTCAGCATCTACGTGAAGGACCCCATAATTAATCAGATCTTGCACAACTGTTTTGCCCTCAACATAATTAAGAATGGCTTTTATTTTTGGAACACTATAAGGAGAGGCAACCCAATTTTTTAAATCATTACTATAATTTTCATATGGCTCACTAGGGTTTTTCAAAAAACCACTAGTTACTACCCCACCATACTTCTCAAAGTCGCCTGCTATATATTGTAACTTATCGCACAAAGGATGGTTTACTGGCTTAATCCCGGCGCGGGATGCTGATAGTTCTGTACAAGGAATGATAGTACGATTGTCTTCTCTTGGCACCACTAATGCACGTAAAAATTCTCCCTTTTCATTAAGTACTATTTCAATATGTGCCTGTTGAGTAGTATGGCAAATAGGCAGTAAAGGATAAGCGTCTTCCGTATCAGCCCGACCAATTAATGATTTATTAGCTTCAAATGTATCATATAATCCTTGAATCCAACTCATTAAATCCCCCTTTCTGAAAACACCTCATGTAACGAATCATCTGATTCTAGGGGTGTGGTTGTCAGTTTTTCTGATTTCATCTCCCGAAGGAATCTGCGAACATTACATTCTTCAGGTGAAACCATTTCCACAATTCCATTTTTCATAATTGGAGTCCAAAAGCGAGCGTGTAATTCATCAATTCCTGTTTCACTAGGATAGTCGAAACCATGAAACATTAACCCAAAGTTTATCGGACCCATATCATCATAATGTCCCTGACCTTCCCCAAATTCACAAGGTTCAACATATCCTTGACACTCACGGGTACCTAGAAATATATCCCGTCGCCCGCCTCTTTCGATCATGCGTTTAGCCACAAAATAATGTTTGTTTTCATTACGATCACCTACTAAATCATCTCGTAATAAATTCCAGGTAAATCTAGCTTGCACTTGATACTCAACATCTTTTAGGTAGGTATAAAAAGCTAGATCATTTCCACCGCCATACTTAATTGGTTTTACTCCTTTGCTTTCCGTTTGAATTGGCTTCATTACTCGGACTTTATCAATATGCCAAATAATTGTTGGTTTCCAATAAACCGACTCCAATATGCCTTTTAGTCCCTGGTAAGTTGGTATTTGATAAGAAAATTTTTCCCCTCCGATTCTTGTCAGGGGATCCGTAAACAGTGCATATTTCCCATAAACTTTAAACTGAACAATGTTTTCCTTCTGCATCAAACCCCTCCTTGAATATCTGTTTTATTAACTATCTATCATGATAGTATTCATTAATCGAGTACTATTTGCCATAAGCCCCATTTTACAATTATAATATTCTGTCCTAAGAGCATAGATCCCATTTCCTTTTTGCACTTCATAAATAGCTTGGTTAGTGGCTAACTCCTCTAATACATGAGGAAAGCAATTAACTGAATATCTTTGAGCCTTGCGAAGTAACTTAAATTGTTTTTTTAGTTCATAAGCACTACTTAAATCAGCAATTAATTCTTCCCCTTCTTGTCCATAGGGCACAATAATTCCTTGCCCAACATTTTGGATTACCCGAAAAGCTTTAGCTGCCGAAGCGAAGGACTGCCTTACTAAAATATTTGGTGGTCTTCTTTGATTTGACACTCTATACGCTGCTACCGACTTTTCATTTGTAGCCAAAAGATCAAATAGGTTATCATTTCTATTAACCTCTGGAGCAGAAGAACGACTAACAGGATAAGCCATCTCATTACTCCGTTCATGGAAGTAGTATAAAAAATATCGCTCCAGCATTTCCCGACTTAATAGATGTTCATGCTCTTTGTTGTTAGCAAATTCACCTAGTAGTCGCTGGGTAACTTGTTTACCCTTATTAATATCAGGTAACCTATTTAAGTTTTCTTCTTGCGGATTAATCAGTAGCACCCGACCTTTTTGTTGTAATGAGGCATGGCGATTACATCGGCCTGCTGCTTGAGCAATTGAATCCAGCCCAGCTAGGGATCTTATAACAACACCAAAATCAATATCCACACCAGCTTCGATCAACTGAGTACTAACACAAATGACAGGTTTACCTTTACTTAAATGGTTATGAACTTCTTCAAGAATGTCCAGACGATGTGCCGGACACATATTAGTACTTAAATGAAATATATTAGCAGAAGTTAAGGCTTGCAAATTATTAAAAATACTAGCAGCTGCCTTTTTTGTATTTACAATAATTAAAACGCCCTTTGAAGTAAGTTCTTCAACTGCTAATTCTGCAATATCCTTAGCACACCAACCTTCGGGTTTAGTAATATCTATCACATCAACTCGCTCAAGTGACTCTAGAGTTTGTGACTGCATTGGAGTTATTTCTTTTTCTTCTTCAAAAGGTAGGGCACGAGATAAAGGAGTTACTTGATGTAATAAAGGCTGGGTTGCGGTACATAGCATAATTGTAGAACCACAACCTTTTACTAAAAACTTGACGGCTAAGTTGAACATATGCACACAATTTACAGGCAATGTTTGAATTTCATCAAAAATAATTACAGAGTTAGCTAACTGATGCATTCTTCTGCAGCTATTGGTTTTTGACGAAAAAAGAGTTTCTAAAAATTGCACCATAGTAGTTAGAATTATAGGGCTATCCCAGTTCTCAGCAAGAAGTTTAGTTTTATCATTATCAAGTTCAGGTGCTAAATTTGAATGGTGTTCAAGAACTATGGAACCTTCATCAGCTTGGGAATCAAGATTAAATATTTCCCTTATACGCTTGGCGTTTTGATCAATAATAGATGTATATGGTATTACATAAACAATTCTATCCATGGAGTGTTTTTTGGCATGGTGAAGTGCAAAGCGTAAACTAGATAAAGTCTTTCCTCCACCAGTGGGTACTGTTAAACGATAAATTCCTTTTTCCTGGTCTGCTATTTTCAAACATTTTTCCGAAATGTCCCTTCGTAAATAATCAATAGGTGTGGTGATTTTAAACTTTTTAATCTTTTTCTCTAGCCCTTCAATTAGCTCTGACCAAGGAACATAGCTACTATA
Source organism: Bacillota bacterium (assembly GCA_012798795.1). Classification (GTDB taxonomy): domain Bacteria; phylum Bacillota; class Limnochordia; order Darwinibacteriales; family DTU012; genus JAAZMN01. The sequence goes on from JAAZMN010000109.1 coordinate 8,140, forward strand.
TTGACGTATCTTTTTATTACTAGGAGACTCAAAATCTGATGCATCTAGTCGGTCTGCATCAATTAGACAACTAAGTAAAAAACGTAGCAATAAACCTATTTTGAAATTAATTTCATCTTTAGTATCATTAGATTCATAAACTGCTTTAATAAAACCTAGAATTTCTTCTTCAATATCACCGGTATTTAATTTAGTTATTCTTTCAAAAATGCTCTGGTCAAGATTTATTAACGCCTCTTGCTTACGGGTTAGTGCATCATCTTTATTGATTCTTGTTGTAAGTAAGTCTTTACCATCCGGAGTAAGGCAATCAGTAATTCCATGATGCATAGCTACAACTTCAAATAAGATTTCGGATACGTAAGAAGGCTGTCCAATATCCTTGGAAAGTAATTCATAAACATATTGAGCCCCCGCTGTGGAATGATCCACCTTATTCTTAGTACTAGAGCCTTCTGGTGTACCTATTGCCGAACGAATATAATCGTCAAACTCTTTTGTACCCTTGCCTAGATCATGTAATAAACCTAATAATTCACCAGCTTCGCTTAAACCAAGCTTTTTACTAAATTCGCCTGATAAGTCAGCTACATTATGTAAATGTTCCCATACACATTGTTCGACGCCATCTTTTTCCCGATAACGAGCCATAAAAGTCATATGAACACCCTATTTTTATAAGTAACTATGTTACGTTTAAGTTAACTTTATGCAAGACAGTACAAATATCCTTTATTTTCTGATGCTTTTTAACAAATGGGGGATTGCTAACCATGCAAAACCTATTTCTGCTATTTATTCAGTTAGTAGCGGCTTGCCCCGGATAAGCTGGTCGATCTGCTGATTTACTCCGTTAACATAAATGGGGAATATTTAGAAACAAAAAAAGACCGGAAACTCCGGTCTCATCATTATTCCTGTATGGTGGAGATAAGGGGAATCGAACCCCTGACCTCTTGAATGCCATTCAAGCGCTCTCCCAGCTGAGCTATATCCCCACACGATGCTATATAATAAATTAAGTGGTACCCCCAACCGGATTCGAACCGGTGCCTTCGCCGTGAAAGGGCGGTGTCCTAGGCCGCTAGACGATGG
>JAAZMN010000110.1 GCA_012798795.1 Bacillota bacterium
AATACCGGTACTATTCTCGGTATTGGCTGCTTAATCCATCCAATTAAAATTAGAACAAAAGATAGTTTCCTGAAAATAGGGTCAATGATCGGTGTTTTGATTTTATTTGGGCTACTCAGTGTTGACGGCACAATCCGCGGTTTTGATACCTTTATTTTATTAGCACTGCTTGTTTGTTATCTAGTAATGAATATCTATGTCAGTAATAATAATAAAAACAAAGATCAAAAACACACTTATGATAAGAAACAGTTAGTGCATGAAATCATTCAGTTTGTAGTCGGTATAACTGCAGTAGTACTCGGAGCAAAAGTCTTGTTGGATTCCGGCGAACAAATTGCTCATGCCTTTGGCATCAGTGAAGCAATTATTGCTACTACAATGTATGCAGCCGGTAGCTCCTTACCTGAATTAGTAACCTCGCTTACTGCAGCATATAAAGGACACAGTGGGCTCATGCTGGGAAATGTTGTAGGTGCTAATACTTTAAATGTAATTTTGGTTGCAGGTGTCAGCAGTTTAATCAGTCCGCTGTCTATTGGCAGTCAGATTTTATCTGCTCAGATTCCTACTGCTCTTTTAATCATGGCAGTTTTATTTATGCCTGCCTTTTTTAATAAAAAAATTACTCGGATACAAGGACTTTTGGCATTTCTGATCTATCTGATCTTTATTATCAATTTTGCTCTCGCATAACTTCTTTCAAAATTAAATATTAGGTATAACCGCAGCACTTTCTACAAACAATTAAGAAAGAGTGAGGCGGTTTTTTTGAAATTATCTAAGCGTATTGAACAAAATATTGAAACAATTAAACACGAACTACAAAACAGCAGCGATCTGGTTTTGCGTGAGTTTGATCTTAATTTTAATCAGATTCCAAAAATACATTGTGCACTTTTTTATTTGGAAGCAATGGTTTCAAATTCTCAAGTTACCAATGCAATATTACAGCCTCTTATGCATGAAATTCGCGATTTCGATGAACGTGTCAGTACTACATTTATAAAATTCATCCAAGAATCAGCTCTCACCATCGGTGAAGTAGGGGAAGAAACCGAGCTGGATAAAGTGCTGCTGTCTATTATGACGGGAAATGTCATACTGCTAATTGACGGCGCCCGTACTGCCCTGACTATAGATGTTAAGGGCTGGAAACATCGCGGGGTGGAATCTCCTCAGACCGAAGCTGTAATTCGCGGTCCACGAGACAGTTTTAGTGAACCCTTGACTATAAATTTAACGCTGATCCGTCGGCGGCTGCGGGATCCTGATCTGGTTTTTGAAAGAATCACACTTGGCAAACGCGGACATAATGATATTGTATTAGCCTATATTAAGAACTTAGCACATCCGGATTTAATTGCTGAAGTACGCAAGCGGCTTCAAAAAATAGAAGTAGATGTAATCTTGGATTCCGGTTATGTAGAACAGATTATCGAAGATGATTGGTGGTCTCCTTTTAACACTTTACAAGATTCAGAACGGCCGGATGAAGTAGTTGCCGGACTAGTAGAAGGTAGAGTCGCGATTTTAGTAGATAACTCTCCTTTTGCCCTGTTAGTACCGGCTACTCTTAACAGTCAAATGATGTCCCCTGAAGACTATTATGTAAGATGGCCTGCTGCAAATTTCATCCGCATTATTAGATTTATCGCATCTTTTGTGGCCTTTGTTACACCGTCTTTGTACATATCATTAGTTTCATTTCATCCTGAAATGATCCCAACCCAGCTTGCTCTATCTATTGCTGCCACACGCGACGGTATCCCCTTCCCCTCTTATGTTGAAGCGTTAATGATGGAATTATCCTTAGAATTACTGCGTGAAGCCGGAATTAGACTCCCCGGAGCTATAGGGCAGACAATCGGAATCGTCGGCGGATTGATTATTGGTGATGCTGCTGTGCGGGCCGGAATTGTTAGCCCAATCATGGTTATAGTTGTGGCAATGACTGCAATAGCCGGATTTATTATTCCTACTTATACATTAAGTTTTGGGCTTCGCATCTCGCGCTTTTTCTTAATGATAATTTCAAGTCTATTAGGACTTTATGGATTAACATTAGGTTTACTGCTGATGTTAGGACACTTAGCTACACTAACCAGCTTTGGTGTTAGTTACTTATCTCCCTGGGCTCCCCTGAACATTCATGATTTAAGGGATTCTATCATAAGAAGTCCTTGGCATAGACTTAAGCATCGTCCACAATATACCAGTGCTTTAGATCCTACCCGCCAAGCAACTCATACAAGCAAAAAAAGAAAGGCAAAGAAAAAGCAATCATGAATTATCGCTTTAGACTACTGATAATAATTTTACTTGCTGTTATATCCGCCGGATGTTGGGATTCCAAAGACATCGATAAACGCTCATTTGTTATGGGAGTCGCCTTTGATTTAGAAAAAACCGGTCAAGATCTGGTTATGACCCTTGAACTTCCAGTACTGAAAAGTTTTGAAACCGGTACCGATGGCGGCAGTAGTAATACCAAGAAAACTAAAGCGGTAATTTCCACTACCGGTACCAGCATAGCCAAAATGGCGGCTGGTTTTGAAGCGCGGTTATGGCGCGAACTTTCTTTTGGACATACTAAGGTAATAATCATTGGCGAAGAACTGGCCCGTGAAGGCATTGGCGAAATAATCGACTTTTTCGATCGAAATCCCAAAGTTGAGCGGCGGCTCAAGCTTGTCATTGCCCAGGGAGAGGCGAGAGATATCTTTAAAACCGCAGCTGTGCGAGAACCCATTGCGTCCACCTATCTTTATCAAATGCTGGAGGTTGTTACCCCAACCACTCGAGTGATTACTCATAACTTCCAAGATAGTTTACGATATCTAGAACATAATGGTGATACTATTCTCCCCCGTGTTAGAGGCACAGATGAAGAGTTGATAGTTGCCGGAAGTGCTTTAATCAAAGATTATAAATTTAATGCTTGGCTCGGCGAAAATGAAACCCGTGCTGTTGCCTTCATTTTTAATACTGTTCTTGGGGGAGTAATCACGGCTAATGTGGACAATATCAATTATAGCTATGCAATTCGTAAAACAACTACAAAGATTAGACCGCAACTTGGTGATAATAATCAATTAGTGTTTACAATCGACATTAATGCCAAAGGGGATATCACAGAAGTATTTAGTGAGGTTCCAGTAAATATTACTGAGGATTTAATTAAGAAGATCCAAGCTAAATTAAATCAGATAATAGCTGATGATATGCATCATACATTAAAAAAATTCCAAGAGCTAAAAACTGATCCAATAGGCTTGAGTATTCTCACTAAACGCAGATATCCTAAATTCTGGAATCAAAATAAAGCTCATTGGAAAGAAGTAATTGTACCTGAAATTAAATTTGAGGTAAAAACAAATTTTATCATTCGCCATGCGGGAATTTTATCCTAGGTGATATCGGTGGTGTTAAAAATGAAAACACGAGACACTCTGCTTAATCAAGAGATCCCGGTAATAGTGATCAATGTCATTTTGGGAGTTGCGACAATTAATCTGCCTTCAAGACTGGCCCGAAGTGCCGGACCAGATGGAATAATTGCCTTTATTGCTGCCTCATGCATAGCCCTAATCGCAGCTTTTTTAATAGTCTGTTTAGTAATGCGTTTTCCCGATCAAGGTTTTGCTGAATACAGTCCAAAGTTAGTAGGCGTAATTCCCGGGTTTATCCTCAACATACTATTAACAATGTATTTCCTTTATGGAACGGCTGTGGTATTAAGGACTTTTAGTGATACTGCAAAAGTATTTCTCCTACCGCGTACACCGCTTGAAGTAATAATGATCTCAATGTTATTTACAGCAGCTGTCCTAGCCCGTAATGGCCTGCAGCCAATTGCTCGTTCTTGTCAGATTATACTTTTCTTGTTCTTTGTACCTCTTTTACTGCTGCCTTTCTTTATATCTATTTTTGATTTCGGCGAGTTCCTGCCATTATTTCAAACTGACTTTCACTCTATGATGAAAGCAGCAATAGGCTCTATATTCGCCTTAACCGGTGCTGAAGTTTTACTGGTTATCGGTTCTCATGTACATATTAAACGAGGGTTTATGCGGTTGACTCTTCTGGGAGTACTAACTGCTGCTGCACTTACATTATTAATAGTTAGTCTGACCTTTGGCAGTCTTTCCGTAGAACAAACAGCTAAACTGCAAGATCCAATCTTTGAAATGATTAAGTATTTACCCGTCCCTGTATTATTTATTGAACGCGTGGACCTTTTTATCTTTGGAATCTGGATTGTTTTGGCTTATTCTACTATTTTGATCCTATTATTTACTCTCAGTCATCACTTAGCAGAGACATTTAAAGTTGACAGCAGTAAAAATTTTGTCATTCCTGCAGCAGTTGCTATTTACTATTTGGCCAAAATACCTGTAAATGACATAGAAATAGAGCGTTTTGGCAGTTTCTTCAATATTGGATGGTTAATCCTGGTTTTTGGTATTGTACCTTTATTTTTACTGCTTTCGTATATCCGCAAACAAGGGCAGCCATTACTTGCAAAATCAGAAAAGAAAGAGAAAAAACGCAAAGCAAACCCTTGATAATTACCAAAGGTTTGCTTTTTCACCATTCAGCCCTATACAGATCCAAAGAATTTGCCACTGAAGAATATCCATGCTGCTAATAAAGTTAAAAGCAGATTGAAGGTCTGACCAACCACATATAGTATTATCGGTTTACCACCTTTACACATTTTAGCCAGATCGCTGATGCGAGAATCTAGGCCGATGGAGACAAAAGCTAAAGTAAACAGCCATTTTCTCAGTGCAGCGGTTACTGTCAGAATTTCATCTACTGATTCCTGCCCCATTAGCGGAATTAAAACGAAGGAGAATACAATGGATGCTAATACAAAACCGATAATAAATTTTGGCATTCTATGCCAAATTTCTGCTACCTTCGGCCTCTGCCGCAGTTGATTTTGTTCTTGAACAACAAAGATCATGGCAAAAACAAAAGCCACTAACCCGATTAGCACATTCTGCAGCATTTTTACAACAGCCGCAATTTCCATTGCCAGCGGCCCTACCATACTTCCGGCTACAACAACAGCACCTGTACTGTCTACAGTACCGCCAATCCATGCCCCGCCTACAGCTTCACTTAAATTTAACCATTTAATCAGCAGTGGTTCACCGATCATCATAATCACTGTAAAGATCAGTGAAATTGATATAGCCATACTAACCTCTTCTTTTTTTGCTTTTGTGGCTGCCCCGGTGGCTATTGCCGCTGAAACACCACATACAGAAGTACAGGCTGATATGGTAGCTACCAAGGATTTATTTTTCATTTTTAATCCTCTGATACCATATTGGTACATAGCGAAAATTACTATCGGCGTTACAATCCATGCTACACCTAAGCCATAAACACCTAAGGTAAGAATCCGATTAAACAGTATTTCTGCTCCCATTAATACTAATCCTATTTTGATAAACAATTCGGTACGTAAAGCTGGGACCAACCATTTTGGTTTACCAAATACGTTGCTGATTACCAATCCGAATACTAAAGCCCAAATTACATCACTGAAACCATAATGCTTAAGCGAAGCCTGATTGCCAAAAATATAGGCTAAAACAGCCAGCACGAATATTAATGGGAATCCTGTTAAAAACTTTTTCATTTCTTTGCCGCTTTTTTTGATTGTACCTACTGCAATGCTGCTTACCAGTGCCAAAGATAATCCTAATAACAGCAGTTGAGGCACTAAATCTAACGGCAGTGCATCTGCAATGTTATCTGACCAACCCGGCAGTCGCGGAATGACTGTAATTAAGCCAGCAGCTGCCAAGACTAACAGCAGTAAACCTAACCACAGCGTCCACCAATCCTCAGTTCGCAATAAAGAAGAAAAATCAAATTTCTTTTTTTTCACTGCATTTTCATCTAACACTCCAGTCCCTCCAGTAATTCAGTACTAATATTAATCCATAATATGCAGTATAGATAAAGGTGTGTATGATTATTTCTTATGAAATGAGGGAATTGTAATGTGGCAGGAATTATCAGCCGCATGCTTTTTAATTATTGTTGCTGAAATGGGAGATAAATCCCAAATACTGGCTATGGCTTTGGCTAGTAAATATTCAGTCAGTCAAGTTCTCATCGGTATTTCTTTAGGTGCAGTGCTTAATCATGGAATGGCAGTTTTTCTCGGTTCTTCACTAGGAAAAATCATACCTATAAATTTAGTCAGAATTACTGCCGGACTTACCTTTATTATCTTTGCTTTTTTAACATTAGCCGGTAATAAAGAAGGATTAGATGAAACTAACACTAAAAAACACAGTCCAATTATGACAATTTTAATGGCCTTTTTCCTCAGCGAATTAGGTGATAAAACTCAACTAACCGCTATTGCTCTTGCATCCGGCTCTGAGCATCCTTTTATGATCTTTATTGGTACTGTATCGGGTATGATTATATCCGGGGCGTGCGGCATCATGATCAGCAGGCGCATGGGAAGACATTTACCTGATTCTGTGCGGAAAGCTTTATCCGCCTGTGTCTTTTTATTCTTTGGATTAACATATCTGTATCAAAATATTCCGCCAATTTATTTAACTCCTGATAACATTTTCGCTGCAATTATAATCATTGGCCTAAGCTTGATATATGTGCTGAGAGAAAAAGGATATTGAAAGGACTATAACATAGTTTCAAGCCTCGCGAAACATGCATTAGTGATTTGGCTAATTTACATTAATACAATAAAAACAATACGTTTTGTTTGTTTATTTATGATATAATTCTGATGAATGCAGGATATTGAAACTACATAAAATTTACCTAATATAAGCTTATGGAGGATACTTTAGATGAAACTCGAAGTATGCCAATTAGGAAGAATACCTTATCCCGAATCTACGGCACTGCAAAATCAGTTATTAGCACTTAGGCAGAAAAATAAAATTGGCGACTTACTGCTTCTTCTGGAACATCCTCC
>JAAZMN010000111.1 GCA_012798795.1 Bacillota bacterium
AAAGGGATACAAAATAAAGCAAAAAAAAGTGTAGGCGAAGCAAATGCCAGTATGTTAAACCGCAGCATACCAATATGGCAGCTTATGAACGATAAAGATGAAGATTACGATCCGGTAAAGGATCAAGGTGATTTCCTAGGATGGCTTGGAGTAGATGCTGAAGAACTTAAGTATGTTAAATGGAATGATACAGACAAAGAATATAAAGCTAACACAAAAAAGGCTTACTTAGATGCACCATAAGATGCACCAAAAGAACCATAAAGTTAATAGATACTAACCAATATTTGTATAGATGGCAACAGGGCAATCTTGTTGCCATTGAACCTTAATTATCAATGCCGATACTATTATAGAAAGGACAACCATTATGTTAGCGGAAATGCAAAATCAACAGGGTTTCACTTTAGTTGAATTAACTGTAGGTATTTTACTGATTAGTGCAGCATTAATGGCTGTTATTACAGTGCAGCAGTTGGTTGTCCGTTCTTTTAAAATCGGTGAGGAGAAAGCAGCGATTCAGCGAGAACTGCGCACTGCTGCTGAGACTATCGTAACGCAGATTAGATTTGCATCTGAAATTGAAGTTTTAGATGATTTAATTGATGAGCCGGATAATTCATGGCAGGTGATTAAAATAGAGAGCGATAACAAAGATTATGCTAAAGTAGTTTATCGCAGGGCAGAAGATACAAGTTATATTGAATTAACCGGATTTATCATCAGCGATGTGAGTTTTCAAGTTAAGGATAATCTGTTTTCATATAAGTTAGTCGGTAAAGACGGTTATGAGCTCGAATCACAAGTTGTACTTAGAAATCTAAGAGAAGGATCTTATCAAGATAAAGAAGGCGCCGCTGTAATATTCAAGTAACTTATTGCGGACTACATGAGAGGAGTTGATGGGTGTGAAAATTAAGGAAGAATCTGGAGCTGTACTCATTGCTTCGTTAGTATTATTGGTTATTCTTCTTTTACTAGGCACTACATTAACTACTATTACACTAATTAACCGCAAAAAAAGCTATAATGACAGCCTTCGTCTAGAAGCTTACTATTTAGCATACTCGGGAGCTACTTTAGTGGCAGAATGGATCGAAAATACTTTTAAAAGCTTACCGCCTGAACAAGCAAAAACAGAAGTTATGAAGATCGTTAGTACCAGCGATAAACCAGTTAGTGCTGAGCAGGAAACAGCTGACGGTTCTTTTGAAGTATGGGTAACTCATGCTAAAGAAGATAATCGTAATTTATATACAATATATGCTGAAGGTACTATTAAAAATATGACTCAAAACTATAGTGTGCAGGTTGTTTCTTTACCCCCTCCTAACCCCAACGACGATGATTTTTATGATATTTTTTTACCATATTTACCCAGTGATTTTAAAGAAGGCACTGATTTATCTGATGGTTTAGGCTGGGTTAAAAGCAATAATGGTCATGTTGTTTCTGATAAAATCTGCGAGGAAGAACGTCCTGTTAAATTTGATGCCGGCATTAGCGTGGAGCATCAGGAAAAAAGCGACGCAAGTTCCCTAACTCAATTTAAAGCACCGGTACTATTTTTTCAGCATCCATTAAAGTCATTTCGCGTAAAGGAACCGCTTACCATGCATCTGGCGGCAGACATTATTGTATTTCTTGGCGATGTTGAATTAGATATTTCAGGTAATAATATAGGTACAATACAATTTCATACAGATAAAGAGTTGGGAAAAGTTTACTTTTATGGAGATGTATATGGGTTATACGAGAATAAGAAAAACGTAATATTAAGAGCTGGTGATGGAGTAGCCTTTTATTTTCGCGATGGATGTAAGATTAAAGGTAATATGACAGAGATACCTTCATGTCTAAGCCCATTACCGAGAGGAGTTGATATTATTCATGGTCAATAATTATAAAACAGCCAAATTAAAGGCGGAATCCGGATTTGTTTTGACCGATATACTTGTGGCCATTGTAGTATTAACTGTAATAATTGGTATATTTGGTTATCTTTATAGCAACAGCATTGCTGTTTTAAAAGATACCGGTGACGAGATTCAACATTTGTACAAAGCTCAGGGTATAATGGAAAAAGCTCTCATTGGTTCATCACATGAATCGGTAACAATAATACCCTGGGACGGTATAGACGGAAGACCGTCTGAAATGCAGTTGCAGTTTGGTGAAGAAATGATTACTATTCCCGTGCAAGAACTGGTAGTTACCATAAATCCTGATGATGAAAATAGCAGGTCGCTTTGTGCATATACCCTAGGATTAGTCGAAATATACCCCGGTATATACATCCCTAATGTTCAAATACCCGATGGAATGATTATGATTTTCAAAGGTTTTAATTGGGAGTTAATCAGTGCAGAAGAATTACAAAGAGAATTCAGAGTTAATACAGTGGTTCAAGAAATTGATCGTTTAGATTTAAGAGACGGTTCATTGTATATTCCTACTAGTGCCGGAGATATAACACTTGAATCTAATCAAAGCCACACCTTTAATTGGGAAGCGTCTGGGGACATAATTGTCAAAACTGATGTTAAAAGCAGTGTAATGAACATTGGACAGGTAGTCTCTACTAATGGCAAAATTATTATTGATAATGCAAGTATAGAAACACTTAATCAAAACACACGGTTAAACATCGAAGGTCAATTTATTGACGTATCTAATTCTACACTTTCATCCCGCAGTAATCAAGACTTAAAGTTGACATCACATGGTAGCTTTATCGCTCAAAACGCGTCTATAGAACAGCTGGACCAAAATGGGAAGATTTCAATAAGTGCTCTCAACTCCATTGATGTAAGTTATGCAGAGATTTATTCTAATGGTACCCAAGGGATAGTAATCCAATCAACTACAGCAGGTATCAATGCAGCAGGTGCAGTAGTTGAAACTTATAATCAAAATGGAAATATATATTTTGAATCAAAAGGAAACATTTTTGTTGATGGATCAAGTATTTCATCCAGTAGAGAATTGATTTTTCGGGGAACAAAAGATGCACGAAACAAGCTTTATGTCGACCAGGCTCGGTTTACTTATTATCAGCCGGCTAAAGTCGTAAACTTAGAAATCGTCGGCACACCCGCGCAGGGCAGTATTCTATAACGCGACCTCTACCTCTCCAAGGTAATGCTTAAAAATTCTTATTTACTCCGCTAAAAGGAGCAGTAACTGTGAGAATTACAGCAAAACATTCTTATGAATCACATTATCGAAAAATAGCAGTAGAAATGATTATGGCTGCTGTGAAAAATGCTGATCCTGCTGCAGCTGTTAATAACAGTGTTTTTATTAAAAACCATATCCTGCATGTTCAGAATCATCAATTTCCCTTATCAGACTATAAAAAAATATTTTTATTTGGTATGGGTAAAGCAGCAGCTTCTATGTGCCGTGCTTTTGAACGAATACTTTGGCCAGATGATGGTTTAGTCATTACCAAAAAAGGTGATGAAATTGATGAAGTCGAAGTAGAATCTATACCTGTATACCAAGCTTTTCATCCAAAACCAAGAGAAGAAAATCTGGTTTATTCAAACAAAATATTGGAGAAAATCAGCAGCATTTGCCCAGAAGATAAGGCTTTAGTAATATTGATGATTTCAGGCGGAGGTTCTGCCTTATTTGAAGCTCTTCCAAAAGGAATTACCATAGAAGAGTTGTCTATATTAAATGAGCATTTAATAAAATGTGGGGCTCCAATTGATGATATCAATACTATTAGAAAACATGTATCCAAGATTAAAGGCGGTCGTTTTGGTAAATTAGTATCGGATAGAGGCGGTACTGTTATCAGTCTAATATTTTCTGACGTTATCGGCGATGATCTAAGTGTAATAGCATCAGGACCGACTTATACAGATAATACCACGTTTAAGGATGCCATTAATCTACTGCAGCAATATAAAATATGGGAAAAGACTCCGAGCAGTATTAAACAATATCTAAAATTGGGATTGAAATCACCGGATTTAAAAGCAATTAAAGAAATACCTGTCGGTGTTTATAATTATCTTATTGGCAGTAACCAGACGGCATTAATAGCTGCGAAGGAAGTTGCTTTAAATTATGGATTTAATGCATATATTCTCACAGGGCAGAATAAGGGCGAGGCCAAAGAAGTAGCCAAGGCAGTTATGGCTGTTGCTCGGGAAATTCAAGATACCAATAACCCGTTTTCGCCTCCAGCAGCACTAATTTTAGGAGGAGAGATGACAGTTAAATTTGCCAAAGGAGTGTCGAAAGGTCCGGGCGGCCCTAATCGAGAGTTTGTATTAAGCTCTGCCATTGAAATTAAAGGGCGCCAGAATATTGTTGTGGCTGCAGCGGATACGGATGGAAGAGACGGGCAGGGCAAAAGCGGAGCTATTGCTGATGGAAATAGTGTATTTCGCTGTAAATTGGATCCCTATAAGTGTCTAACTGCCCATAACTCTCAGGAGTTTTTTGACGTTATCGATGATTCTTTGGAGTTTACCAGCAGCACAAATGTAAATGATATAATTGTAGTTTTGGTAGGATAATATATTTAGAATATATAGTTAGGATGAAGTTATTGACAAAACAAAATTTATGGACCAATAAGTATTTTGCAGCTGTTATGGCAGTTTTTGCCTGTATATTGTGGGGTAGCGCATTTCCGGTGTTAAAGATTACCTATTCTGAGCTTAAATTGACGCCTAATGATGTATCTGCTCGGATGTTAATTGCAGGTGGGAGATTTTTCACAGCAGGAATTATTTTGTTTATTGTGCAGAGAGTGTTTTTTCGACAGTCGGTACGAGTTAATCGAAAGTTTATCCTGCCGCTGTTTTGGCTTGGTTTAGCTCAAACCGGTTTACAGTATTTTTTCTTTTATAATGGTGTAGCTAATTCTACTGGAATAAAGAGTGCTATTTTAAATTCCGTCGGCAACTTTTTTGTAGTGATTTTTGCACACTTTATTTATCCGGATGATCGTTTAAATTTTGGCAAAATCTTAGGATTGGTTGCTGGATTTATCGGCATAGTTTTAGTTAATTGGCAGCCGGGGGTGACTGGTTTTAGCTGGGATTTTAGTTTCAAGGGTGAAGGTTTCTTGATCCTGGCAGGCCTGGCAGGTACAATTGGTACTTTTCAAGCGAAAAAACTAACAGGTCAAATCAAACCGATTACGGCTAATGCCTACCAATTGATCATGGGGTCAGTTTTACTTCTTGTTTTGGGAATTCCTACACTAGTAAAGGGTTCGTTAACTTTAACACCATTATTCTGGGCTTTATTTATCTATTCTGCAATTCTATCTGCAGCTGCTTTTACAATATGGTATAATATATTGAAGTATAACAAAGCAGGAGAGGTAACAGTTTATCGCTTTATGATCCCAATTACCGGAACAATTTTATCTGGAATATTCCTTCCCAATGAGCATTTAACTGTTTCGATTATATTTGCATTAATACTTGTTGCTTTCGGTATTGGATCAGTGAATCATTGGAATAAACCAAAGAAGAGTGGAGGTATGCTCGATGAAGAATAAATTAGTTAATGTTACAGCATTGGTGATTGCTGCTGTAATTGTCGTTTCTTTTGGAGCAGAAGCATCAAACGTAATAGTCAGCCGAGAAAATATTGTGTATGAAGATAAATTTGTCAGCGTAAATTTATCAATTCCGGTTATCCATAACTTTGGTGATTGGATGCAGGTAGAGTATCTAAATGCTTTACTTAGGCAGCAGCATCTCGGTTTTGCCCATGAAACAGCTGCTTTAGCCAGGGAGGTTTATGAACTTAGTTCAGAAGAAAATGCTCTGCATTTTTGGCCATTTGAAGTTCGCACGAGTTTTCAAGTAACTTATAATCAAAATGGAATTCTATCATTAGTAACACAATCTTATGATTATACAGGTGGAGCTCACGGTTTTACCCAACAAGAGGGTTTTAACCGAGACCTAAAATCAGGCAGTAAATTTACACTGGCTGCTCTCAACAATCCTGATTATCGCCAGATTATTTTAGATGAGATCAATCGACAGATTGACCAAGAACCCAATGTTTATTTTGATAACTGTATTCCGGTTGATGATTTCAATGAAGATTATTTTTATCTCACGGAAGAAGGTGTTGTGGTTTTTTACCAGCTTTATGAGATAGCCTGTTATGCCAGCGGTATTCAGGAATTTTTAATTCCTTGGTCACTCTTAAAAATCAGTAAGTAATAGCACTATCATAAATAAACCTCTTCTTTTTGAGCCATACTTTTTATAACCAAGATACTCAAAAGGAAGAGGTTTTGTTATGCAGCAAAAAAAATTCTCATTTATAGCCGTGCTGCTGATTACTATCGGAATATTTAATGTTGGCGATTACTATTTCACTCTTAAAGCTACCATCATCGGATATCAAGAGTTTAACCCTTTGATAAGTCTTATTATCGGTACAGTATATTTTCCTGTTGTAAAATTAATTATAATTCCGTTATTGTTATTTGTCATTTGGCTTCTTAAGTCTAAAGTCAATTTCTTACGCTTACATATTTATATTTTAATGTTATTCATTTCGTATTTTGCTTTGATACTGTACCATAAGATTAATGTTTCACTTTAGCTTTTAGCTTAAAATATAAGCAGTATAATCCGATACTAATTCCTGTTAGTACAGCAAAGCAGCATTCCAATAGTCTTAAGTTTGATAAACTGAACAACAGCTTACAGTTTAGCTCTGTCTAAAAAACAGTTCATAATTATATAGCCCCACATAATATATATTTTCTAAATGTATTCAAGTTCTGTGCATTGATTCCTTTATTTGCTGAGTTAATACATTTATGATATTGGCTTTACATCATTGACAATAATATGATATTATAAATGTGATATTTGGAAAATTTTGCAAAATATTGTGATTTGGATTTACCCCAAAGAGGAGTTGGAATTATGGATAAGGATAAATATGATGTGCACAACTACATGGAAGATGTTGTTGCAGAGCTTATTCGCCTGTATCAAGAAAAAAATCCTGATTTATGTTGTTGTCCCAGGTGTACTATGGATATTAGTGCACTGGTATTAAATGGAGTTAAACCTCAATATATCCGGATAGAGACAAAGGTGGGAAAACTTGATCAAAAACTGATTGCCAGTTTGGAGAAAATAGTGAATAAAGCTTGTCAACAGGTAAAAGACAATCCGCACCATGATGATGATTTTGATCCTGAAAAAATGTATCTTGAGAATCTGAGTGAACGATTAGTTGAACAGGTGTTAATCGAAGTACTTCAAGAGCGAGATGATTTAGATTTTGATCAAGATATGCTGTCAATTATTGCTGGATTAGTTTTAAATCAGGTAAAACCCCGCTATGCTGTTACAGATCGTGGAGGAGCATATATGCGTTTGGCAGAATTAGAGCATCAGTTTTTTCCGACTACCATCGCTATAATTTATAATGTACTTAATCAACTGGAGGAATTGGAGTAAGTTATGAATTGGTTAATATTTTTCTTCGGGTTAATAATGGGCAGCTTTTATAATGTAATAATATGGCGTATACCTAAGAAAGAGTCAATCTTACAACCTGGTTCTCATTGTCCTGAGTGTAATGAGAAACTTACATTTGTTGAATTAATTCCGATTTTAAGTTTTATACTTCAGAGAGGAACCTGTCGCAATTGTAGAGCTAAGATAAGCTTATGGTATCCGATTGTTGAGTTACTTACAGCAATAGGATTTTTTGGTCTCAGTTATTATGCTGTGTCGTGGCAGGATCTTATAGTAAAGTTAGTATTTTTTTCATTACTAATGATATCCGGTGTAATTGATATTAGGACTAGAATTTTACCAAATGTCATTACGATACCCGGTATGGTAATAGGACTTTTATTTGCAGCTTTTGGTTGGTCCATTTCATTTAAAAATAGTCTTGGCGGTATTATAGTTGGAGGCGGTATTTTGCTTTTGATATCGCTTTTAAGTAGGGGCGGAATGGGAATGGGTGACGTCAAGTTTATGGCTTTAATTGGTTCGTTTATAGGACCAGTAGCTGCTGTAGTTGCTTTGTTTTTAGCAAGTTTTTTTGGAGCATTATTAGGTTCTATTTATTTATTTATTACAAAAAAAGACAGAAAGACTCCGATTCCCTTTGGGCCTTTTTTAATGCTGGGAGCTTTTACATCCTATTGGTATTTATTCTTGTTATAAGATTTTTTCACACATACAGCTCCATTAGAATAAAATAGATGGCTGAGAATTTAAGTTTGAGGAGGAGTTTAATGTCTAAACAGGATTGGATACTTTTGGTCTGTTTAGCTATAGCCGTATCTTTTCTATTGGGTTGTATTGCTCATATAAGTTAAAAATGATTATTTATTTAAAAGCACAGCAGACAGCTGTGTTTTTTACTAAAAAATATTATTTTTGCGGAAGGAAGTCGTCTATTTTTCGGGAATTAGTTATTATGGAGGTGGTTAAGATGAATACAATGTATCAAGTGGATGATTTTTTTGTCAGAATTCAAGAAGACTCTTCAAGAAGACTCAAACTTACTGTTTGGAATAATTTCGGCGAAAAACTTGTAAGCGACTATATTAGTGCAGCATCATTAGATAATGTATGGGATAACATTGCCGAAAACAGTTCTGATAGCGTAGTAGAGAGTGTAAAGAATACTTTAATGGACAAAAGCTAAGGATAAAGCAGTTATTGACTTTTGCTGTCCATTTTCGATAGATTAACAGTAAAAGATCTTGACTTAAGCTCTGAGCTTAATTGTAAGCTGCGGAGCTTTTCACTTAGGTAATAAGCTGTGAAGAGGTATGGTAAATGTACAACTCAATTCTCGATTAAGTCCTTACAAAGAAGGGATTGAGCTGTGCCGTAAACAAGATATTTCATTTGTTTTAAGCAGTGAGCAAAAGCGATCGGTGTGGTCTCTTTATACGAAGGAGACCTAGAATTTTCTAATTAATGGCAACATTTTTTGGCTTTTTGCAGGGAATGACCGGAATTGGTCGAATAATAGCCTTATGAAATAATTAAATTACTTATTTCAAAATCTAAAGGAGGAGTAAAGATGAGTAAGACAATTCAAGAAACATCATTTCTTGAGCGAACGTTTAAATTAAAGGAGAACAATACTAATGTAAAAACCGAAGTAATTGCCGGACTTACTACATTTTTAACAATGGTCTACATAATTTTTGTAAATCCGGATATACTTTCCACTACAGGTATGCCATGGCAAGGTGTTTTCATTGCAACAATATTGGCTTCTATTGTCGGAACGGTTCTTATGGGATTGTTAGCCAATTATCCGTTTGCTTTAGCACCGGGTATGGGTTTAAACGCTTTCTTTGCTTATAGTGTAGCATCAAAAATTGGTTGGCAGGGAGCTTTGGCTCTAGTATTTATTGAAGGAGTTATTTTCATTGTTCTGAGTGCGACTAAGTTCAGAACAGTACTGATTAACAGCATTCCGATGAGTCTAAAAGCTGCAATAAGTGCCGGAATTGGATTATTCATAGCTTTAATAGGTCTTACCGGTTCAGGTATAGTTGTATCTGATCCAAATACTTATGTCGCATTAGGCGATTTAACTTCTCCAGAGGTGTTAACTGCACTATTTGGTTTGTTAGTGGCAGCTATTCTCTATGCTAAGAAAGTAAGAGGTGCGCTGCTTTGGAGTATTCTTGCTGCAACAGTTTTTGGAATGCTGCCGGGTATCAGAATTTCCGGAGAGTTTACCGGAATTTTTGCAATGCCGAAATGGGCTGATTTTGCCAGCACAGCTTTTAAACTCGATTTTTCGCAGGCATTTACCTTTGGTTCAATTGGATTAATGATATCCATGTTTATGGTTGACTTATTTGATACTGCAGGTACTTTAGTAGGGGTATCTACACAGGCTGGCTTTTTAGACAAAGATGGTAATCTGCCGAAAGCAGGACAAGCTTTTATGGCTGATGCTGTTGCAACTGTAGCCGGTTCATTAGTTGGAACCAGTACAACAACTACTTATGTGGAAAGTGCTTCCGGTGTTGCTGATGGGGGGCGTACAGGTTTAACCAGTATAGTAGTAGCTGTGCTGTTTTTTATCTCACTGTTCTTTTCTCCCATAGTTAGAATGGTTCCTAGTGCAGCAACTGCTCCGGCATTGATTATAGTTGGTATTTTAATGATGCAGAATGTTTTGAAGATAGAGTGGGGCAATTTTGCTATAGCACTTCCCGCATTTTTGACAATAGTAGCAATGCCGTTTACCTACAGTATTGCTAATGGCATTGGTATTGGCTTTATTTCTTATGCAGTATTGAATAATATTGTCAAGAGCGAAACCAAATCAAATTGGATTATCAATTTAATTGCGGTAGTCTTCGCTCTGTATTTTATATTTATACTTAAATAATGAAATAAAAAAGTGGGATCGACTTTGCTTTAAGCAAAGTCGATCTCTTTTCTATTAGTTTTAATTCTAGTATTCTTCTGCTCTTTGGAAAGAAACTTTGAGGACGTTGCCCCACTTATCTAGTGTGGTTTTCATTTGCTGTTTAAAGTCTCCAAGACTCATAATTTGTGATATACTAGCCATATTAGTAAACATATCATAGATGCCTAGTGCATCTTCGTAAGCTTGTTCTAATTTCGCTAGTTTTTCTTGCAACTGCTTATTTTCTGTTTGTAGTTGTTTTATTGAGTCTTGATTTTGATAATTGGCTGCTATTTCTACTAGAGCATTGATAATCGATTCTTTACTGGGGTTTACAATTTTCTGTTCTAGCTGGTCTAAGCGTTTATGCAGTTTGCTGATATATTCAGGTAATCCTTGAAACGCTTCGATTAAATCTGTATCTAATTTCAGTTCACGTTTTATGGGTTTGGGGGCAGGTTTTGGAATTTCCTGTTCGTCACGTTCTTTGCGCAAAACATTATAATAAAGCATTCCAATTGCTGCTTCGCTGCGATGTGGTAATAAACTGGAAATTTTGCGAAAGCATTGAGTAAGTGGTAGACCGTCTTTTTTTCCATTTTGCACTTGTTCCCACACTAAATCTTTTTCTTCTGGAGTCCAGTTGCGTCCCGAACTTTTCTCCTGTTCAGCAAGGTTTATATTATTTACCATAATTTTGTCCCTCCTATAAAGACAGTATATAATTAGTATATCCTGGTTGGATTGGACTATTCTCCCAAGATTAAAATTGGTATAATAAATTAGGAGGTAATATATATATGAAAAAAGCACTAATCAGCGTTTTTAATAAAAAAGGTGTTGTTGAATTTGCCAAACAATTGGCTGCTCTCAACTATCAGCTTATTTCTACAGGAGGGACTTATAAACT
>JAAZMN010000112.1 GCA_012798795.1 Bacillota bacterium
CACCACAGTTCTAAAGGACTGTTGATACCTTCTTTACCATATATCACTTTTGTACCATCTGCAGAAATATCTGACATTTGACCTGCTATACTGGCAAAGGGAGCAGCATAATAAGCAGCTGGCTCATGGTTAAGTTCAAAAAAACATCGACTTTCCAGATTTAGTTTTAAAAAACCATGATCACCTGTTTCGTTATCGCAAACCCATAGTACGCAAGATTGACCGTCGGGACTCCAATACCAATAATCATCTGAACGACGCATGATGCCCCTAAGCTTTTTGCCAGGAGGTATTTCTATTTTAATTGTCTCCATATCATTTACAAATATCAAAGAACCAGCCTTTGCTTTATTCTTTGCCATTAATTGATTTCCTTTAGGACTCCACAGCAAGAATCTATCGTCTAATTTTTCGCCCTTAACCTCAACTTCCGTCACTTCTAAGGTACTTACATTAACGATATTCAAACGCTGATTATGTATATATGCTAGATTAGCTGAATCAGAAGACCAAGCGGGTTCATGACGTAAAGTGCCTCCAGATACTAAATCATCTGCTATTAGTGTGGTAGATTCAGACTCCATATCAAAGATATACAAAGGTTCTAACCATTTATATCTTTGGATTTCGCTTTGTTTGCCAAAACAATATAAAGCTATTTTTCTGCCATCAGGAGATGGGAAAGGAAGCTTCATATTAATTCCTGTTCTGATTCGTCGAACTTCACCCTTTTTGGTATCAATTATACCAAGATCAGCCCTAGCCCGAACATATTTTTTCAGTGCTTTTAACTACATAAGCGATAAACCTGCCATCTGGGCTTAAAGCAATTCTATGTTGATCTAATAAACAGTTAGTTATAAAGTTTTGCTCCACGGTACTAATCCACCTTCCCTAAATCGACTCAAATTTATACCCCTGAGTTATTTACATGCACTATATAATTTTCCACTGACTTTTGGCAGATATTAAGAAATGCTTCTTCGCCAAATACATTGATTTTGAACAAGACTGCCTGACTTCCTCCAGCAGTAATTGCAGAAATAAACAAATCATCTCCATTTCCTATGGGTAATATCTTAGTGCAACCAGTTTAACAGCTGGTTAAAGTCGCCCTTAAGCCTTCTTTTATATTTTGCCATCCGCATGCTCCTTTCAATCTTCGATTGCCTAATGTTTGTCGCCCACCCATTCGTTTCGCAAAATAGCATAATGGACTACATCATAATATGTGCCTTTGATCTTGACCTCTTGCCGCCCAACACCTTCATAATACATCCCAGCCTTTTGCATCACTCGTCCTGATCTTTCGTTTCGTGCGTAATGTGTAGATTCAACACGATTTAACTTGAGTTTGTTGAAAGCTAATTCTAGAATTTGGTCTAGGGCTTCAGTCATGTATCCATGGTTCCAGTAATCCCTATTTAGAACATACCCAAAGCTGGCTTTATCATGTCGGTCGTCGATTCTTATATGTATGCACCCAATACATCTTTGTTCTTGTTTTAACACTATAGCATATATACCAGGCTTATTAATAAAAAAATCATTTAGCACCTTGCGTGTTTGAGCGATATTGATATGCGGTTGCCATGTGAGATATTTTGTCACTATTGGATCGCTGGCATAAGCATACATATCTTCTGCATCATCTAGAGAAAATGGCCGTAATAACAGTCGCTCTGACTCTAGATATACATTTTTTCTTAAAATTTCTTCGTTATTATTCATAGTTAAGACTCCCTGCAGTTTAACTGCCTTAGCGGCAATAAATGTAGTAATAATTCGAAATAAGTAAGTCCTACCAGCTGAACATTATCCTTTTCAAAAAATCTACTGGCATATAAGTTATTTAAAGGAAGTGAAACCAATCCTGAAGAATTAATTTATAGCATAGAATTATGGTACCTATAAAGATTGGAGGAAATACTTATGTATAGCCTAAAATCGCTATACCAAGCGAATGCAACGAAACGAGCCCTGATTATTTGGGGTTCTTACCCCAGGATTATTAGTGTTGATAATTAACGGAGGTTTTGAGCTGGGTGATAAACGCTTTTAGCTGTCTGGGAGAAGTAAAGACTTTAACGTTTTTTGGGCTAGATATACCTCCAAGTTCAGCTAAAATTTTTGGTCTACTGCTTTTGCGAAAACCAATAATCCATTTTATGAACTCGATATCTAGTTTTTCCGGACAACCAACTCCCATGTCTGGTCGTGTTTTTTTAAACACCTGATACAAATAAAGATAAGTCGGAAAGTCGAGAAAGATAATAGTATCAGCTCATCTAAAGCGTAAATCCATGGCAACCTCCACTGCAAGTTCTAGCTATTACCCTTGCGATTGAACTATCGGCCATAATCTTTAACGGTAAAGCTATAACTTCAAAATTATCTGCTTCCAATAATTTATCTAGATTTGTTAGGTTTTCAATAATTAGTATATTATTGCTAAAAAGCAGTTTATGAACCTCAAAAGGATACTTATCTGGAGATGCAGTATCAATTCCCAGCATTTTGATATTCTTTTTAACCAGGAAATGAGCAAATTCAAGGCTGACAACTGGACTATGACTAAAATATTCGGATGTGCCAAACCTACGATCCCATCCGGTAAATAGCAGCACAATACTGTTTTCTTTAATTCTCTCTTCATATTCTTCTTTGGGTTTAATTATCTGTTTTCCTCTTACGTCTAACAGACAGCCATTTCCAATAAAAGTATCTAAAGATATCTGGGATATGAACTTTTTACTTGGTTTTAGATGCATTGGTCCATCAATATGCGTACCAGCATGCATACTGACTTCTAATCTATGATTATTGAATTCATGTTCCTTAATATTTTTCACCTGATAAAGTTTCGTCTCTTCATCACCGGGATATACAGGCAAAGCATGGACAATGTTATGTGTTAAATCAATAAAGGTTTTCATATAATTTAATCCTTATTCCATCTAATTTTTCTTTCATTGTTCTCCCCTCATGCCCAAAATGAACTTAGATCATCATACATAATACGAATGCTGTTTGAACGAGCCATGGCAATTCCCAGCACTATCACTACCCCACCACATAATAATAGGAAGTAGAAAGGAGCAATTACGTCAACTAAGACTCCAAACAAAGCCATAGAAATAGGAACTAACATCTGCACCGTACTATCAATCAAGCCAAAAACCCTGCCCCGATACTGATCCGGTACTGTTTCTTGAAGCATAACTTGGAAAGGAACATTAACAAGAACATTTAACACGCCTAAAAAGAATATAGGAATCATCAAGCTAGTTACAATCATGAGTGGGCTCATATTTAGATACATGTACGGTAAGGCCACAATACTAATTAGCAAAACAATGGCTCCCTGTCCAATAATACCAATGACCAGCAAACGATCTTTACGTATCCTCTTTGTTAAAAGACCAATTATTAACGTACCAAGCAATAATCCTGCCGGTAAACTAGATTGGGTCAAACCATAGTGTTGTGCCTCCATCATTAATATTTCTTTACCAAAGTAAGGAAACACAACATTAAATATTGGGGTAGCTATAAAGTTTAAAACTACAGCAAAAAGAATAATTGTGCGTATTCCATTACTATGCCATATATAGCTTAAACCCTGTTTAAAATTCTTAATAAATTGCTTTACAGGTCTTTCTTGTCTCTCAGCTGGATGATTCAGAGCCAGTTCTTGCTTAGGAAACTTTATTAGCATTTCAGAAATCGCTGATAACAAAAATGACGTTCCTGTTACCAAGAAAACCCCGGCATAACCAGTAAAGCCTAATAGATAAGCACCAATTAGCGGTCCTACTATACCTGTTGCACTCCGCGATAAGCTATTTAAAGCATTCGCATGAACTAGTTCTTCTTTTTTAACCATTCCTGGAATAGATGCCGAAATTGCTGGGCCAAAAAGCACACCACATAGGGATAACAGCACTGTACCAACGTAGAGTATTGGCATACCTAAATTGCCCAAATAGTAAATTCCACCGAGACTTAGCAATATTAGCCCCCGGAACACATCAGTTAAAACTACAATTACCTTACGGTTCCACATATCTGCTAACACACCTGTAAACGGAGCTAATATTACTGCTGGTAATGATGAGGCTAATAATACAGAACCTAAAGCCGCACCAGACCCAGTCAGATCTAATACCAACCAAGTAAGTGCAAAATAATGAATGCCATCTCCAATTTGTGATACTAAACGACCCCAAAATAGTAAACAAAAATTTTGATTTATAAATAGTCTTTTTCGACGTGTAGTTTCGTTCTGTGCCATCTTTGTCATCTTCCTATCTATCTGTTGTCAAATGCAGTATATCAGGCTAGATTAAATAAAGACAGCGGCTTAAGTGGGGAGTTATCTCCGTCTTAAGTCCTAGTGTTTGGTTTATCAAGCTATTTGTGGTCCATTTATCGAGAGCATCATTTTGATTTTAAAGGCATGATTGAAGAGGAACTTTTAGCTCGTCAAATGATAGCTGACGAGCCTGATGGGATGGGAATTCCATTTCAGGGCCTAAGTCCACAAGAGCGTAGTAATCTTCTATTTCTTGCGTCAACCAGCTTAGAATCAAACAATTTGTGGCTTGAACTAGACGAAATTCGACGTAACCTAGGCAGTACCGCTCTTAAACAGCGAATGCAAGAAATACTGACCGACATTAAGTCACGATGATTATGGGAGAGATGGATATGGAATTGGCAATTAAAAGCTTGACTAAAAAGTATGGTAATATTATGGCTGTAGACAATATATCCTTGACTATTTCCCAAGGGATGTTTGGTCTGTTAGGGCCCAATGGTGCAGGCAAAAGTACGTTGATGCAGATTATTACAACTTTGCTAAAACCTACTGCAGGACAGGTATTATTTAATAATCTTGATATTCAAGAAAATAAACCCACTTTACGCAAGCAGCTTGGTTATTTACCCCAAGAGTTTGGCTTGTACAAAAAGCTAAATGCGTGGGAGTTTACGGATTTTATCTGCCACTTAAAAGGAATTAATTCTAAGAAGGCAAGGCACATAGAAATTGAACGGGTTTTGCGACAGGTAAACTTGTGGGTTAACCGGAAACAACGAATTCATGGCTATTCGGGCGGGATGAAGAGAAGATTAGGAATTGCACAGGCACTGATCGGCAATCCCAAGTTATTGATTGTGGATGAACCAACAGCCGGTTTAGATCCAGAAGAACGGATTCGTTTTCGTAATCTGCTTACACAGCTGAGTGGGGAACGGATCGTGATTCTATCAACGCACATAGTAAGTGATATAGAAAGCTGTTGTAATCAATTGGCAGTTCTTAAACAAGGCAAGCTGATATTTACCGGAGATCAACAAGGTTTGACAAAAAAGGCTGAAGGCAAAGTTTGGAAAACTAGAGTAAATGAACAAGATCTGAATACAATGAATGCTAATGCCAAGATTGTATCGACAAAACGAGAGCAAGGTTATCTGGTAATTCGCTATTTAGGCCATCGCTTGTTAGGGCAAGAATCTATTCAAGTAAAGCCAACCCTTGAAGATGGGTATATGGCATTAACACAAGCAGCAGCAATGGAGGACAGTCATGAAACAGCTGTATTATGAATGGAAAATCCATTTTAGTTATTTATACTTTGTTCCTGTGGCTATTTTAGGGGTTTTACTGGTAAACTTATGGCAAACTGCTGTTAATCCCTATTTTGAAGCTCAGCTGCGAGAATTATATTATGTCCTAGAAATATACTGGCCGTTAACTTTAGCCTTAGGCTTGTCCACACTGCTGCCCCAAGAATATGAAACTGGCATGCTTAAACTGCGTTTATCTTATCCTTAAGGATATAAATCGGCCATCTTGCAGAAATTGATGTTGCCTGTCTTATGGTGGTTAGCCACAGGTATGCTAGCTGGATGGTGGGTACATCAATATTACTTAGCTTTTGACATCTGGAATATGTTAATAGTTGTAGTCCCACCAACAGTCTTTTTAGGTGGGTTAGCATTATTAGCAAGTGCCTACTTTCTAAACTCGATTATCAGCATGCTGATTACCTTATTGTGGTGGGCCTGGGAATTGCTTACAGCTGGAGTTCGCAGTGGCAATTTAGCCTTATTGCCCTATTCGTTTAATAACACAGTTAACATTGCTATTGGACGAAATCGAGCCATATTAATTATATTAGGAATTGCTTTTGGTTATCTTGCAATGATCGTGATTGAAAAACGAGGTGGTAGTTAGAACTCCAACAATTAGTCATCTTCACACACGACCACTTAAAACCTTATCTATTACTGTGCAATATCCTCTACTAAAAGCTTAGCTGCTTCACAGATTTCCATATAGTCCACATCCACAAGTTGATTATAGTATTGCATAGTAACTGTATCGATATTGCCTATTAGTGGCTGGACTATTTCCTTTATTTCAGGATGTTCAGCAAGTATTGAATTGCTTGCCACTAAAGCACCATCATAGGGCGGGAAAAAATTGCAGTCGTCTTCTAAGACCACAAGATCCATGGCAGCAATACGACCATCTGTAGAATATGCCACAGCTGCATCGACGCTTCCGAATGCAGCGGCACGATACATCAAACCATAGTCCATACTAACCGGACGTTTAAACTTAAATCCATAGGTCTCAATTAGCGCATCGTAACCATCGCCAACTCTTTCCCGGAATGTATTATCCATCGCAATAGACATCGAATCTGCCACTGCGGCTAAATCTGATATGGAAGTAAGTTTATGTTTCTCGGCTAATTTTCTTTGTACGACAACTGCATAAGTATTGTTAAAACCAAACGCGTCAAACCAATAGGCATCAAACTGCTTGTCAAATTGTGTTTGCACGTAATCCTGAACCTTAGCTCGATCCTTCCAGTCCGTAGTCACTTCCATTCCTAATACACCAGTGAATTGCGTGCCTGTATAAGTTATATACATTTGCACATCATCATTTATAAATGCCGAATGTAATAAGCTTGAGCCAGAGAAATTATTAACATGTTCTACTTCAAGCTCCGTATTTTCTTCAATTAAATACTTAACAGCTTCAGCAATAATTTGTGGTTCAGTAAAATTTCCAGATGCAATTGTAATTCTCTCAGCTGCGGTCACAGCTGTTATTGTTCCCATTACCAACACTACGATTAACATAAAAATGATTATTCTTTTAATTATGTTCAGCTCCTTCTACTACTCTTTACTTGGTATTCTTAAACCACGTGGCGTTAACAGTTTTTCCAATCCACTTAGTATGAAATCCACAGCTAGTGCCAGCAATGCTGCTGGAATAGCGCCAAGTAAGATGAGATCATCTCGTACCATTCCTAAACCAGTAATAATGAAATCCCCTAAACCACCGCCACCAATCATAGCTGCTAAAGTTGCAGTGCCAATAACGATTACTGCAGCAGTGCGGATACCTCCAATAATCACTGGTAAAGCAATGGGTAGCTCAACCATATAAAGTCTTTGAAACTGAGTCATACCCATACCGGTAGCTGCCTCCTTAACTGAATCATCAACACCGCGAATACCTAAAAAGGTATTACGCAAAATCGGTAGAAGCGAATATAGAAACAGTGCAACTAAAGCAGGTTTTTTACCTATTCCTAAACCAAGGGGGATCATCAGAGCAAGCAGAGCAAGGCTGGGGATGGTTTGCAAAACACTAGCAACAGTCATTACTATTAATTCTACCCAACGATTGCGGGTAGCAATAATTCCCAGTGGAATCGCCACAAGTGATGCCAATCCAATGGGGATTGCAACCAACACTAAATGATCTTGTAACGCAAAAATAACTTCATCCCATCGCTCCATCAATAACTGAAAAAAACTCATAACCACTATTTATAGCCCCCTAGATAACAGCATTGCTGTTAGACTCATCCCAAATATTCACTAGACCTTGTAATAAGGTGGTTCGACTGACTAATCCAACTGGTCGGCGTTTGCGATCTACGACACATAAAACCTGAACTTCATTAGCTAAAGCAGCGGTGGCATCACGAATGGTAGTGTGACTTCTTACCGTGTTGTCTTCTGTTTGCAGCATTTTAGTTAAAGTTTTATTCTTACCCCTATTTCTCATAATCTGATTGGCAGAAATCAAACCCACAAACCGTTTAGCATCGTCTACCACAACAGCAAAGTCAGCACGATGCTTTTGCATTTGTCGTAAAACCGCCTTTGGAGTAGTATCCATTGATACAGTCAGCGGTTGCATGACCATTACATCCGCTACAGGAGTAATATCCGGTTCAGGTGCTAACCGTTCTTCGCCAATAAACTCGCGAACATAACTATTAGCAGGATTTGTCAGAATTTCCCGCGGACTAGCGGCTTGAACTATCTGACCATCTTTCATTAAAACAATAGTGTCTGCCATTTCAATAGCCTCATCAATATCGTGTGTAACAAAGATAATGGTCTTATTTAACTTCTGCTGCAGTTGCTTCATTTCCGTTTGCAATTGATCGCGTGTAATTGGATCAAGAGCCCCAAATGGTTCGTCCATCAGAATTAAATCAGGTTCAGCTGCCAGTGCACGAAGTACGCCAACACGCTGTTGCTGACCGCCACTGAGTTCAGCTGGATATCTGTCTGCATAAACATCCGGTTCCAAGCCTACCATCTCCATTAACCCAAGAGTACGCTGACGGCGTTTCTTCGGATCCATCTGCTTTAGTTTAGGTACAATTTCTACATTATCAACTATCGTAAAATGGGGAAATAACCCAATATTTTGAATCACGTAACCAATATTACGCCTTAATTCTACCGCATTTAGCTCGGTGGTTGAACTACCATTAATCAAGATCTCTCCTGAAGTTGGTTCAATCAGATGATTGACCATTTTCAGCGTTGTTGTTTTACCACAACCACTAGGACCAATCAACACTACAAACTCACCTTTATCAACATCTAAATCAATATTGTTCACGGCCAAATGACAACTTTCGGCTTGACCATAAACCTTCGTTAAATTTTTCAATTCTAGCATCTAGTCACTCCTAATTAATCCAATAACTTCCTTCATCAAACACTCCATTTCCACTATTAACTCTTTTTGCTGCCGCATATTCTCACGCATTTGGGTGATTAAAAGCTGCAAATCCTGCTGTGAACAATATTTATTCAAAAAACTCTCAGCCTTTTCTGCTGAAACCACTCTAATTCCCGAACCCTGAGTAACTTTCACTACTCCGTGTGCTTCTAATAAAGCCATTGCCCTCCTAATTGTTTCCGGCGAAACTTTATAGAGACTCGCTAAAGTAGATCTACCACGCAACCGTTCATTGATTACATATATGCCTTTAGCAACTTGATCTGCAATTGAAATCGCAACCGACTCATATTTAGCTCTCCGTCCTACCCTTGGCACCATTTCCGCTCCTCCAATCAACGAACTGGCAACTAACAACTTATTATATACCACATGGGTTGTCAGTTCAAGTTCTATATATTTTGATTTATAATTTTATCATATCCTGAAAGCAAATTAAAAAGCTGAGCTTCCCTAAAAAGAAAACATCCTCCCGATAACAGCCCTGTCTGCATACTTTTCAATCAAATATATCTTAACCGTACTCTTATCTGCATCCTAAATACCCATATTGGGTCAGTAAATGATTTCCATCGCGTTCAGCTGCTTCAAAGGCAGCTGCAGTGGGAATTTCTAATAAAATCGCGATATGTTTTTCAACATGAAAATGATCCACCGGCAATTGCCTTATGTTTCTTAGGTGGATCACTTTTGTTTAATAGTCTTAGACTAGATGAAATGACAGATATCAAGAATAATCTTACCTTGGTCATCGGGAGTTGTAAACCTAGGGCAGACATAACGCTCAAAAAACCAATAAGCCCCTTTGTCATCAGCACGAACCTGATACCCTGCTTCTTCTAATTTAGCTGCACATTCATGTTCCTTACAATAAACATCGCCTTCATTACCATAGACCCAGCAAACTCCCAGTTCACTTTGGGGGAAATCAACATACTCAAATTCATCCGGTACCGGAGTGTTTTTCAAATGGTTCTCCTTCTTTCCACCGCATTAGACCTAAATTAGCATCATTATCTTGGTAATCTTGGATACCTTCTCCCACAAGTTTTTCAACAGCTTCAATCAACCCGTTTTCAAAACACTCTCCCCATCTTACACCAAACCCACCGTCAACACGATCCTCGTCACCATATTTCTTACCAACGAACCTCACTGCAGGAATGCTCTGTTTGTACACCTTAATAATCTCAGCCATCTGATTCTCCTTTCTCGTCTTCATTTTTTCTCATGCCCTCTCTACTGATTTCTCTGATTTTATGAAAAACTTCCATTATCTCATCTGAATTCTTTATGGTAAATAGATAATCTGCTTCATCTTTGGTCGGTTTATCTTGTTTAGACTTTTCTTGCCGCTCCAACACTTCCATAAAGCTAGTCGCACTTCGAAAAATAGCTTTACTTTTCTGCGCTCTTTCAATTCGTTCTGTCAATATTTCCATTGGCAATTCAAAGTATACAATAATGCTGCTAAACCCTTTCTCATAGAAATAACGAAGAATATTTGCTCGTTCTTGTTTATATAGGTTGCAATTACTAAGGATAATGTGAAAATTGCTTTGCTCTGTAGCGTATTTAATAATCGCATTTGTTACGGCATACTTCAATGTATTAGGCCCTTCTTCAGGACGTAGTTTTATATAATGTTTATTTATAAACTCAGCATGGTTGTCCTGATCTATAACAATCGCTCGTTGTAAAATTGATTCTAATTCTTTAGCAAACGTAGTTTTTCCACTATGTGTTTTCCCAACCGTCATGATTACAAGGCGCTTCATCATCATTACTCCTATCCGTTTGCTAATGTACAATAATAATCCTTGTCAAACCACACCATAGTTACTGATTGACCCTAATTATCTTTTTCCTGATTTTGCATATGTGCTAGTTTTTTTTATTGACATAAAAACAAAATAACCATTTAACTCCCAGATTTTAACCCCGCCGAATATTGCTATCAGTTTATTTTTATACCACTTTTTCCTCTTCGTTACCATATACATTTTTCCACCGATACATAACCTATTAAAACCCTTTTCAATAAACATTTTTGCCACTGAAAAATCCGCATGATACGGTGGGTTTGATAGTATTAAAGTAAAGTCCTTTTCGTCCAGGTTGGCAAATCCATTGCTCTTCAGTATTTTTATCCCTGACACATTATTTAAGCAAGCATTCTTTTTTGATAATTTTATCGCATCTTCGTCTATATCTATCATGACAACGTTGTCTTCACCGACAATTTTGGCAGCTAAAATCCCTACAACTCCATAGCCGCAGCCTAAGTCCAAGACTTTATCTGTTTGCTGAAAATCTACAACTGATAACATGGATAAAGTGCCTAAATCAATATCTTTTGGAGAAAATACTCTGTCATTTGTTTCAAAAACAAAATCAATACCTTTTATTTTTGTCTTAATCATACCAAAATCTTCCTTCTTATAAAAATCCTTCATCTTCGCGATTCATCAGATTATTGGCGGTGCCTACGATGCTAAACCTTCTTCAAGCTAGCATTGTGGATGTAATCTCTTTTGTATTCTTTTATATGCAGCCACTCTGTTGGCTCATTATCTATAAACTCTTTTTCAATATGGTCAATTATTTTTCTTTGTCCGGCAAACGAAAACATTTCTACCGCTTCTTTAGGTGAAACCCACCTATATTTACTGTGTTCTTCGTTTAGAGTAACTCGCTGCTCATCAGTTACATATGCAACAAAAACAGGTGCGATCCAAATTGAATCTTTTCTAATTTCATAAAACTGCTCGCAAATATCTCCAGAATATATTTCACATGGGACTAATCCTGTTTCTTCTTTTATTTCTCTTACAACTGCTTCCCATGCTTTTTCTCCACTTTCAATTTTCCCCGCAACATAACACCACGTTCCACTTGGAGTTTCTGCTCTTTTTAACAGCAGAACTTTATATTCACCATTAAATCGCTTAAGAACCACTCCTGCTACACCATAACAATTAACTGGAATGTTATTCATCTTTTCCTATCTCCTTTGTGACATGCAATCTTAGATCATACTTTTAGTCAGTTTCTATTAATTGTCAGCCACCCAGGTCTTTAATCTATTTACTCTGTTTTCTACTTCTTTTAAGTGTTGTTCCTGGCCAATATTGGGATCTTTTAATTCAATGAATTGTTTACAAGGTAATTCATGACAATCACCACAGGTATTAAAATCTTTTTCTGTGCAGCAAATAAATAATTCACATCCTGTTTCAGTCCAAAATGGTTTCCCCATCACTTCTTGGCAACCATCACACTGAGTCTGATAGAAATCACATTCCTTACAATCTAAACCACAGACACTTATCTTCATTTAAAATTCCTCCTATAGATATCTAGCTATTTTCTTATCCAAAATTTGCTTAACTTCTAATGTTTCACTCCCTTTCCTACCAAATATAAAACCAGAACTTAAGAGCTTCTCATTTCTTTTCCAAATGATTTTTAAGACTTTTACACCCGGGACCCACTTACCAGCATGAGCATATCCTAATTTAATGTCCTTAACAGTATGAAAAGAAATGAAAATAGGTTGCTTAGTTAGTTTTCTGAGAAAATATATTCCATCATCGCTAATCCAGTAGTCCCCATTACCTCGGACAAAAAATCCGTTATCCATGTATGGCCGCCACCATTTTCCCTCAATTTCTGTACCGAAATAATATCCGCTTTTCTTTTCCATTTGATAAACCATCCAGCCTTTTGATACTTTTATAAAATCATAAATTGAAACGTTCTTTGATCATTTCTGCCACACGTTCTGCTGACAGCTTGGAATTGTCAATTCTAATACTTCTTATCATCATTGATAAGCCTTTGATTAGAAACTTCAATAAAAATGCTGAAAAATATTATTTAATTGCTGTTATCGGTGGATCTGTTTTGATAGGTGCATCCAAATAACAAACGACCTTTGCTGTTGGTTTAATAAGTTTATCAACAGATTCTACTTCTCTGACCGTTTTGATATCCTTATAATAATCGTATAAATTGGCTGCAGCCATTCCCCCATCATGGGAAGGAATAACCTTTTTAAATCCTATCTCTTTTAACCATTCCGCATATGTTTTTCCTGAAGGATGAGTTGTTCTTAGCTTATTAACATGAATAATATGATTTTTTATTATGTCTAAAAGTTCTGCGATATTCGCATAGGAAATATCTTTGATTATTTTACTTATTACATCTCTAAGCTCTTGTCTTGACATGGACAAAGTAATTCCATACTGAATCACATATTCTTCCTCAATATTTCTATTGAATAAGATTATCCTGCTTTGTTTATTCTTTAATTCTGTAATCCAAAAATCCTTTTCTTTTCCATCTTTATATCTATGTAAAGATTCATATTTAATCCTCAACTGTCCGCCGGGTTTCAATACTCTAAATAATTCATGCAAAGTCTGTTTAGGGTTAGGAGTTTGTTCTATAGAAGAAGCTGCCATTATGCCATCAAAAGTATTATTGTCGAATGGTATATTTTCTCCTGCAGAATAGTATTTAAATTCTGCATTATTTATCCCTAATCTTCTTGCATTTTCTGTACAGATCTGAACTCGGCTGTTAGATGAATCCAAACCAACAATTTCTTGGGCAAATGGTGCTATTATTAGAGATGGCCATCCGTCACCAGGTCCAAAATCTAATAGTTTTTTCCTCATACCTTTCGTTGAATATAAAAAATCATATAAATGCCCTCTGTCAACCCAGTGCGATTTCTCTGTACCATCAAACGGCTTATAAATGATGGGTAAAGAACACCCGGATTGAGATTCCATATCATCATAAATAAACTTATCTGATGTACAAAACTTTGGTTTATATTCGTCCTCAATCCATTTAATTATGTTAATGTTAGAAACCTCCTTAGAAATCTGAAAATATTTCCTTTATTTCCCTGGCTATACTTTCTTAGCGTGCAAATACAAATCAGTGGAATCTTACCATACTTTTGGAATTAATCTATACTTTACTATCTCTGTATATGCCTTATAACCGTATAATTCTTTTTGTAACATCTCATCTTCCAATTTAGTTCTAACAACCACTAAAACTGCAGCAAAGATACTTGGTATAAACGCATATACCGATCCAACAACCAGTGGTTGAACGCATGATGCCAATATCATCCCTAAATTACCGGGATGTCGTATATACTGATATGGCCCTTTATCTACAACTTTGTGATTGCGTTCATTTTGAATGCGGACTGTTCCCTCAAAATGTTTATTTGTTACCATAGCCCAAGTGCTTATATATAAAGATATTACATATAGTAAGACACCTAGTGGGATATGTAGGTGTGTTAATTGTGACCATCCATACCTTACATCTAGTCCCGAAACACCTGTAATAAATACTATATGGGACAAAAAATAAAATCCAAGTATTATTTTATCCCATGATTTTGTATTACTTCCTTCTTCTGCTCGTGAATCCAATACTTCTGGATTAAATATAACTAATATGCAGTTATTAATTACTGCACCAGAAATAACTAATATATAATAAATCCATCCTCTTAGTACATTAATCCTACCACTACATAAAAAGAACACTAATGCTGATATAAGGTATAAACTGATATTTTTAATAATAGCTTTCTTAGAATAACTAGATATCTTTTTTTGCTCCACAAAATAACCACCCATCCAATATTAAGTGTACATCTGGTGAGAGGAGAACTATGATAAGCTTACAAATCAATACCTAAGAATCGTTTCACTAAAAACCCTACTAAAAATGAAAGCGCAGCTACTGACAAACTAATGAGCGCCATTTCGCTAAAGCGCTTCTTAAAGGACAGATCCTTTGCCACTGAAATATAATAAGTAAAGACAAAGATAATTATTACCACAATCGCCAGCATCGTAATTAGTGCATGTACATATTGATCGCTGGGAAACAGTAAGTACGGTAATACCATAAAGACAACTGCAAAGATATACATAATACCCGTATACAACGCGGACTTTAAAGCATTTTGATTTTCTTCTGAACGGGCTGCTAAGTACTCTGATGAAGCCATTGATAATGTTGCAGAAATGCCGGTTATCAATCCTGACAGTGCAACTATTTTGTTATTTTGTAATGCAAAACTCAAGCCTGCCAAAGTACCGGTCAGCTCTACCAAAGCATCGTTAAGACCAAGCACCATTGAACCTACATACTGCAACCGTTCTTCATCAAGCATCGCAATTAATGCCTGCTCATGTTCTTCCTCTTCTTGAAGGATTGCTTCAGCTTCTGGCACTTCCGTCATCAATTTACTGTACTCTGATTGTGCTACCTTTTCTCCATTTTCCATTATTTTGATCGTAAAAGTATAACCAAAGATAAAACTCAATATCGTGTAAAACCAGACCTTAAACCACTGTGGTTTCAACTTATGATGAGTGTAGTTACTCCAAATCTCTGCATGTTTACCTTCTTCATCAGCAATTCGCTGTAGAGTAACCTTTTCTGATTCCTTTTTCACACGCTTGACAAGATTTAAATAGATTGCTCGTTCGGTTACCTCATTTTGCTGCAGCTTGTTAATAATCCTTAAAGTTTTCTCTGACAAAGTTTTACCTACCTCAGTCATACTAACACCTCCACTGATTGTAAATGACTCTTTTAGTTGTATGAACACTATAGCTAAATGACATTTGGCACCATCTGCTTGACAATTTCAATGCTGTATCATCAATCCTGTCTACAGACAAATAAAAGATGATTGCTTGCTCCTAAAAACTCCGGTTTTTCGCATATATAAAAATGATACTTCAACCACTGCCGATAGGCTGCATCACTTAGAGCATTCACTTTATCTTGCAGCAGTTCATTCATTCCATCTGATGCTATTTCTTTTTCAATGGTCAATCCACAGCCATTAATCAGTTCTCTAGCTGAACTAAGTGTATCAAACACAAAGGGAAAATCATTAACTTTAAAGGTTTGCCGATTATATCTGCCGGTTTCTAAGTAATTAGAATCATAATACATGGTTTGGGTAGTAATAACCATATCATTATTAACAAAGGCAAAAAACATCCTGCCATCATTTGTACAAACTCTCTTTATCTCTGTTACGCATTCTTCCCTATCTTTTTGC
Organism: Bacillota bacterium; assembly: GCA_012798795.1. Taxonomy (GTDB): domain Bacteria; phylum Bacillota; class Limnochordia; order Darwinibacteriales; family DTU012; genus JAAZMN01. The sequence continues at coordinate 16,197 of JAAZMN010000112.1, forward strand.
TTTGCTAGATGATACAAAGGACCTAAACACAGGATAAGGTCAAACGTGCCATCTTCCATGGTTTTTAGATTTACCACAGCATTGCCTTGAATAATAGTTAAGTTCATTTCCTCAGTTTTCGATTGTTTGATTGCTGCAGCATGTTTTTTTACAAGTTCTACAGCAGTGACTTCATAACCTTTTTTGGCAAAATACAAACTGTAGCATCCCGTTCCCGCCCCTAAATCTAGAATTTTCATACCAGGCTTTAAATACTGTTCAATATACTTTACTGTTGTAATGAATTCGATATTTGCCGCCTTAGAGTCCAGCCGACTTGCTTCATCAAAAATGTCATAAATTGCAGAAATCCTCTCCTCTTCGTTTTCCATTTTATATATTTCTTCTAAATTCATTTAATGCTTCCTCCCTTCTGCACATTATTTGTGCAAATCGGTGTTTAATAATACCTGAAATTTAAATATTGTTCTTTTTTAAGCAAACACCTATATAGTATTTATTGTATAATTGTATATAAGCAGGAATTATTATACCCACCAAGTAAGTAAATAACAACAATGGATTACTGGAGGCAAATCAGATGAACTTAAATCAGCTGTTTAGCGAATGTAAAGGATGCAAAGCATGTCATCTAAGATATGACGCTGCTACCCAAGTAGTACCTTGGGAAACAGGAGATAATCCGGAAATAATGTTTGTAAGCGAAGCACCAGGAATGCAGGAGGACAAAACTGGATTGCCATATCAAGGAGCTGCCGGAAAACTATTTACCAAAATGGTAACTGCTCTCGGTTATAAAAGAGGTGAAGATCTTCATGTTACCAATATTGTAAAATGCAGGCCATCCAAAAATCGAACTCCTACTTATGACGAAAGACATGTATGTGCCAATAAATGGCTGCTCAGAGAAATATTTTCAGTAAATCCAAAGATTATAATTTGTTTAGGACTAGCTTCGGGACAATTCCTACTTGATAAACCCGACACAAAAATGAAAGAACTGCACGGTACCATTTATACTAAGACATTAATGTATCCTAATATTCCCGGTGATAAGCTTGCAGGAACCGAAAAAAGATTTCAAATTGGAGTTACTTATCATCCTTCATATATAATATATAATGGATATAGTCCTGCAGTTAAGAGATTGATTTGGAATGATGTAACCTCTATACTTGATAATGTTGGCGTTAAATATACTAGCCGTAATCAACACACCTAGAATAGCTCCGGGGATACTCCCTTCTCCCCCTACCAGACTGGTACCGCCAATAACCCATGCGGCAATGGCGTTTAACTCAAATAAATGTTTAACATTTCTGACATCATAAGCATAAGCACTGCAAAGAAACTTAAATATAAAGGATACAGCCGTATCTTCCTGTCAAACAGTAACTCATGATGTATGGACTTACTGCGGTTCCAACTCCCCAAAAGCAATGCGCCAGCTCATGTGTGAAGAAGCATAGTCTAAAGCAACATAGTCATTTAAAGCAGCATCAACTGCAACTGCACCAAGTCCATATGGAACAGCCCATAGACAAAGAAGGATAAAAGAATTAGAAATTGAAAATCCAAACAGTGCCACCGCTGTCATCATTACACTGATTGCAGTTACCAGTCCAGTTCCTAGTTTTCTTGTCAGCTTGTCCGACATGATACTGGATATTATTGTTCCACCAGCAATAATCATTATAACAATTCCAGCATAAGACATAGGTAGGTACAATTCACTCAGTCTTTCGTACCAGATACAAAAGTGCTTTCACAGAAGAATACTTTTATCCCGCTCACTTCCATAGCGATTTATTAGCTCTTTACACTCATTCTCCTTTATTCCAACCAAAAAATTGAATATCCTATCTTTTAACCAGTTATGGCTATCAATAAACTTTTTTGTCTGCATATACTTATCCTCTAAACCGACTACAACATTTCTTATATCAGCCATTACTATAGTGCCAATGCACATTAAACATGGCTCTAGGGTAGTATAAATTATACATTCTTTGCCATGCTTCCTAAGATACTGGGCATTTTCCAATATTAAATAATTTTCCGCATGATGCACCTTGCTATTTCTTGTATTCCATGTATTAGACATCTTACCGATAATTTTATGATTGTGTACAAGTACTGCAGCAATCGGCTTATCGCCTCGCCCACCAGCAATTTTTGCTTCTTCAATAGCAACCTGCATATACTTTTCGTGATCATAATTACTAATATCTTTTAATCCACTTGACATGTTTTTCTCCCTTCATTATTCTGTATTTCACTAATGTCTGCGGGTTAGTTTCATATCCCTTTCTATCATAGGGAGTCATAAAGCTTGGTTCGGGGTACTTTTTGTTAGCTTCTTCATATGTTAATCCTGCCAGTACACCATTATCCATTTCCATCCAATCATCATCTTTTTCTACTTCACACCCTAAAACAGATGCAATTATTTCAGCCGTTTCTCTTGCACGCATTAAGGGACTAGCAATTATTCTATCAAACTTTAAATTATCTGCTTGCCAAATTAAAGCTCTTCTATTTGCTTGTTCTTTTCCAATATTAGTTAAAGGTGAATCATGTCTTCCTTCATGTTTTCCTTCATCATCAGCTTTTGATCTTCCGCGCCTTAAAAAGGAAATATCCATAATAGTCACCGGATTTCTTCTATTGGTATTATTTTCCGATAATCCATCGAGTCAATACTAAAACCACTGCCCGTTGTTTTTTTGACTCTAATTCCTACAATTTTATAACCAAGAGCTGACCAAGCAATATAGCTGAAGTATTTTCGGAATACAGTATGTATAGGCTTTATAGCTTAATTTTTAAACAACTATATTCATGTAATCCACTACCATGTTTCAGCAAGTTTTTTTCTTTTAAATCCTCGAAAGCCTGTCTTACTTCAGCTATTAGTTCTTTATTAATATTTATATCATTATGCCCGGGTAATATTCTATTTATCTTGTCTAATTTACTTATCTTTTTTATTGATATATAATAATCATTTGGATTAGTGCTTGGATAGAAAGCATATAATGTTCCTTTATAAAGCAAATCTCCAGTATATAAATAACCACGTCCTCTTTCATATAAACATATATGTCCAGGCGAATGTCCTGGTGTATGTAATACTAATAATTCCCTATTCCCTAAATCTATTTTTTCGTTATCTTTAAGTATATGGCTAGGCTCTCCTTTAAATACACCATAATCTTTTAGACTAAATTGCTTAGGCAATAATTCTTTACTGACTCCTTTTATCAAATTATTTTTGATACTGTTAATCGGAACTGGAATACCATTTCTCATCCATTCAACATCATGTTCATGAACACTAATATTATCAAATAAACTATGACCTCCAATATGATCCCAATGCACATGAGTGGTAATAACTTTTACAGGCAAATTTGTTAGGCTATCTGTAATTTGTTTTATATTGTCTATACCTAAACCTGTATCAATTAAACATGCTCTCTTGTCTCCTAAGATTAAATATGAATGTGCTTTTTCCCAATGATTATATTCACTTATTGCAAATGTTTCATTATCAACTTCTTCAACGGTAAACCAGTTCAAAATACTACCCCCAAACAATTTATTCCCTCAGCATATTATTCGATCATGAAACTCTAAGTTTCAAAAAATACTTTATGATTATTGTTTTTCAAATCGGTCCATTTTCGCTACTTCTGATTCTAATTTTTCAATTGTATCATCCCTAAACTCAGGCAGCTCGCTAGAAAATGCTTTCATTAGACTCTTTGTCTCTTTAATCACCTGTTGGGAGCTTTTTATGATCCTACGCAAAAACAAGAACTGTATTAACGAAAGGACAAATCCAACTATTGCACCAAAGAAGTTGTTTTTGATAAATGCTTCATATGCACCAAACGCAAAAGCACATACTATAATAAGAGCAACCATAGAAATTGCGAATGATATTTGATTTTGTAATGCTAAGACTAAACTAAGTGAGAACCTATAATTTTCTCTTAAATATCTTTGAATGTACTCATTCACTTATTGTACCCCCCCTTCATGATTAAGTAATATCAAGTACCTTCTCCATAAAAATAATATCGTGCATGTGCCCTGATAATCAATTTCTGCAACTTTTATTGCAATTCTGCATTTTTTATTTTCTAAATCCTGTTCCCCATATTGGAGTTCCTTTCTTTACCGCACCATTGTTCCACCATCTGGTTATAGTCGGAATATCCGAATAGTATAATCTTCTAACCACTATGCGGTCAGGCTCAAATACTTTGCCCTTCATAGTTTCCTCCTAATCTTCTAACAAATCTACAAACACCTCTTTCCCTTTGAAAGCAACAATCGTAAATCTTCAGCTTCCGCACACTCTTTCCGTCTGCGGATACCATTTTCTATTGACATACTCCCCATGGCTAAAGCCAGGGGATTCTGGTATCAAACAAAACTTGCCTACCTGTTGCAGGTCTTACAGTTTCTACCCCAAGAGTTGATGCCCCAACTCTATGAATATTTATTGCAGCATTTCGGTCTCGATCATGCAAACTTCCACAATTTGGGCAAATCCATTCTCTATCCCCGAGTATC
>JAAZMN010000113.1 GCA_012798795.1 Bacillota bacterium
ATGCATATTTGTTAACCTGTCTTTGCTAAAATGGCCAGATGCCAATTAACATCTCCCAAAATGAACAATGTTCCTTCTGATAATCCGCTAACTGATCTAACAGATAGGGAACAAAGTCACGAAAGGTTGGATACTGAGCCCGATTAGCTCGATAAACCTTCAATTGCTCTACCACAAATTCCATAAGGTAAAAACCGCGTTCTTCATTATAGGTGATTGTATTTTCAACTGTTTGCTCATCATACAAATCATAGGCCGCCATCACTTCAACCGCTCTCAGTACTTGTTCATTAAAAAATATCTGGACATTAGGGTAGGCTTGGTCTTTCATCTCTTGTCTAACTCGATTATATAGTGGTCTCAGAGCTTTCACTTCCGTTGGATAGGCTTCTAAACTTGGATTGACAAATGAATGTCCCAGCTCATGAATAGTTAATGCTTCTAAGTTCTGACCCGTAGGAAACTCCGGTTTGGTAGTACTTCTGCCATACTCACGCGTAATTTGATAAGCAATTGATTCTCCCTTTAAATTAGTAACAGTAGCTCCATAGCCGCCACCAGGAAACATGGCTGGAGTTAAAATAATGTGAAACTCAGCTGCCGGCCAGCCAAAAAACTCTTCTAGCCAATCGGTGATGACATCCGGCCGAAAACCAACATTACTTGTAGTAACCAGTTCGTGTAAGTATGGCTCCCAATGAGCATAAAAATCCAAAAAATTTGCTTCTTTGGCTAACTCTTTTAAGGCTAAGCGAAATTTCTCCAAGCGCTCACGTTTACCGGCTCTACGGACTAGATAATCACTGTACTCATAAGCCAATTCTAGTTCCGGCAATGAACCCAGATGAGCAATAAAAGCGGGAGGTGCATCATAAACAAAACCGCCATCCGTTAAATCTTGGGCTATTTTTACTGCTTCATGATCCTGATAAGGCAAGAAAAATTCATTAAGTGCACGGAAATATTCATTTCCCTCACCATCAGGGCCTAATCGTTCAATCCATGTGGTATGACTTAGAACTCCAGCCAACAACTCCATTCCCGGAGATACCCTTAGAGAATAAACCTCTGCAAACCCCGTAGATAATACTACTACCATTAATCCCAGGGTAATAATAACTATGCTGATCAACTTCTTCACTACATCCATCCTCTCTGGTATATTAAACTTGAGTACGACATCGTTTCAATCCACGCACCCGCACGGGGTGCGATGCGGGTGTTACGTCTCAAATCATATGAGTAAGAATTAGAGTGTTTGTGTAAGATTAAATTTCTATGTTTATGGTTCGCAAGGAAAATAACTTGCGATTATTTCTTGCTCAATATTTCCCTGGGTTTGATACAATAGAGCCATATATTCCCAGGGAATGATTTATGCAAATAATCTTTGAAGTAGTTTTTCCGCACAAGAATACGCAGATAAAGGAAAAGCTTTTATATTTCCTACACTACAGATCTGTCCCAGCTGTAAAATTGGCAAGCCTCACAAACACGGATTTTACTGGCGTTTTTTCCTTGACGGTTACCACAGCTTACGCATCCCCATTCGGCGTTATTATTCTTCTAGATGCAACATTGCCATCCTTTGCTCATCTTCTGCCTACCCAAATTTCAGTACTCGTTGAGTGTGTTGTCGAAGGTCTTACACCTTCGCCTTGAAAAAAGATACTCGTTACGGCAATGTACTAAAGAACTTCTGAAAATATTTTCTCGTATAGATTGGCTGCCACAAAAGATTAGCTTCTATGCCAAGCGTTTTTAAAGAATCTTCCCTAGATGGAATCATTGCTTAGGAATATATTTCTCCGGATAAGCTTGGGTTCAAGTAAACAAAAGAGGGCTAAAAAAGTGCTAGCCACCGTCCGTTTGGGATTTCAGGAAATCCAATACCTCGCCAGGCTTTTCCATGAACAATGCCATCGCTCTTTCTTAGCTCCTCTGTGTTAATTATTTTAGCACATTCAGCGCCTAAAGAAAAGAGCATTTTCAAAAAACATTGTCCAACGCTAAAATGCAAGTTAAAATGAAACAGTTTTTCTTCCCAAATCAATGTAGGTTTTGCGACTGTATTGTTACTGACGCATCATAGACACGGAAGGTTTCAATCCACGCACCCGCACGGGGTGCGACACTCACTCCCCGTATTTTTTCCCCTGTTTATAAAGTTTCAATCCACGCACCCGCACGGGGTGCGACGCCTTTATCGAGGGTTTTAACCTTGTCGAAGTAGTAGTTTCAATCCACGCACCCGCACGGGGTGCGACTGTATGGTCCCGAAACGGTTTATTAGCCGAGGTTTTGAAAGCACATTCCGAGAACCTAAATTTTTTAATAAGATTTCACCACATAAATCAATTAGAATTATGGGGAAAGTGCCTTTTAGTGGACTCTGCGAACCTCCTAGAAAAATCATGTGAGCTTGAGGTTCTCGTAAAGCTAAATCATCAATATTCCTTCAGGATCATAAGAACACTTAGCTCCAAAGTGTTCCACTCTATTTTTCCAGTTGCTCCCTAAATAGTAATATCGTAGACTGTCTTTTTGTGGATTAACTATGCTTTCTAACCGTTTTCTCAACTGAGCAAATTGTACAGGATCAACTAAACATTCAAAAACAGAATTTTGCACTCTTTGACCATAATTAACACATGTCTTTGCAACCAATCTCAAACGCCTTTTTCCTGCTGGTGTTTCTGTATTGACATCGTAAGTAACAAGTACCATCATACCTTACTTACCTCACTTTGCCAAAATTATAATTAATCTAAATTACAGTCAAAACTTGTCTAACCAAATGCATAATGTTTCATCTTATTAGAAACGGAGGATAAGCGTCAAGACCGCCACTTAAATTCCGAGCTATTAGCATAGTTTGAGCATAAGGTATTAAACCAACCGCAATTTCTTCTAAAATTGAGGAATTATTTCTTCCTGTTTCCTTTTCTGCCAGCTGGCGATCACTAATTTCCGTAAATCATCGTTCATCAATACCCCTCCAGTTTCTTTTATGACAAAATCTTTAGCATTCACTTTGCTGTTATTTATTAATGAAAGAGTCATCCGAGCCACTTAATAGGGCCTAAGTTCTTCTATTAAGTCTAAAGCTAAGCTCAATCGTCCTGCACGAGGTCGATGGAAACACTGCTTGCGGATCTAAACCAACTGTTTCTATTACTGAAGAACATTCATGTGCTAACAATGTATACAAGTATGATAACAATGCATTAGTTAGCTTTAGAGGTGGTCTTCTACTTCTTCTAAACTGAAAGACTGCTTTATCTTCTAAAATTAAGTTATCAAATACCCATAATAACTGCATGCTGATTTGCCTTCAATTTTTTAACTGAATCCCTTTTTCATTACGCTGAAATTCCACAAGTGAGCAGACAATATATGGCTCACATGACCTTCTGTGCTACAGCTAACCTGTTCGCCGTCAATTGTTCTATAGGCTTGAATTGCACTCCAGTTTAAAATAATATACTTACAATTTGTTTCTAAACTTCTTCTGCGTGAGTCACTATCTGTAGCGTTATATAATTCTTGAAATAATTTAATTGCTTCAGAGCGTTTGTTTGTCCAGATGGATTTGTTGAGCTGCTTTAATTTATCTTTATCTTGAGTGTTCCAAGTAAAGCCTGCATGAGCAATTCTATTTCGAATTGTACAGATTGTATCGTATAAGGTTTTTATTTTCATATTGTCACTAAACTCATAGCTGCGAATCAGTCTTTTAATCCGTTCACGCTCGCTTTTACTCCAAGTAATCTTTGTATTTGCATCACGATAAATCTCCAAAATTCTTGTAATAATTGATTCAGCCAGGCAAATATAACCATTAGCGTAACGCTTGTTCTCAAAATACCAGCGAGCTAATTCGAATTGAAATCTACTATTTGTATTAATTCCCTTAAACCTGTTTGTAAAATCCTTTAAATAAGGGTTTCATCTCCAAATCTGTTGAAATAAATACATTAAAAAGTAGGCACTGGGAACACTCCCTTTGAAAGCTTGCCGTTGGATTTTACTAAAAAACCCTGAAAACCTTAGCGATAAAGAGAGACCACGCTTAAAGGGATTACTTAGCACTAATGAATCTTTAGCAAAAGTGTATATTTTAAAAGATGAACTAAAAAGAATCTGGCACTATACAGATCGTGATTTAATTGAGATAGCCTTGAACAACTGGTGTGAACTTGCCTTAGAGGCGAACTTGCCTGCATTGAACAAGTTCGTGAAAATGCTCATCCGACATAAAGAAGGCATCCTAGACCATGCCATTTATCCAATCCACACTAGTAAACTTGAGGGAATAAATAATAAAATTAAAGTTTTAAAACGAGAATCCTATGGCTTTCATGACCTAGAATACTTTAGCCTTAAGATCAAGCAACGATACCAAGGACAGCCAAAATTGATCAACTAATATGAGATGAACCACATAAACAAAGTAATAGCTCTAAAAGCATGAGTAATATCAAGATAAACCTGATCATTTTCTTCGAGACTTTCACCAATCCTCATAAATATATCAAAATTACTCCAAATTTCTTTTTCATTTAATCCATAATCAATTAAATAGCAACACGACCCTCCAGCAGCAGATTTTCTTTGATATTTTAAATATTCATCAATTGTATCATTAACCTTAGACAAAAATAACTCATCTATTTTCGAATCTCAAATTTTAAAAGTCCCTACCTTTTCTCCTAGCTCCAGCCAATAATCAACATCTGTCTTTGATTGCCCATAGTGGCAAAGTATCAATATGCCTCTTCCCACATAGATTTACCTGTTCCAATAAGGTATATTTTGTCAACTTTCAAATGTACACCTAAAGCCGCCGCTATAAACTCTGTTTAATATTTAGCATTAGAATCTTGGAACCAATAAACTGTTTTTTTATACTCTCTTTTTGGTAACATCTTTATCTAATGGACCAGTTTCTAGAGAAGATATCAATATTTTTGCCATCCCAGAATAACCTCCAATAACTCTAGCTTGTCTATTTCAAAAACTATTACTTGCAGCATAAAGTTCGACAAATTTAATCCTTAGAAAACTTATCTTTAACCTCAATCGGTCTTGGTAAAACCTGCCTTTTCTTAAACTCACTGAGAGCCAGATATTCTGTTTCTTCATGCCATCCATTAATTTCAGTATTGCTCCAATCAAGCATAGTTTTGAGTTGTTTCATTCTCTTATGATCCCAAAGCGGTACACTACTATTAATATTCTCCAGAACATATTTTTCAAACGCCTCTTTAAATTCTTTCGTTTCAACCTGCTCAATACCGAGATGCCATTTTTCCCCATTAAACAACCGATTGTATCTGCTTTCTCGATCAATTATAAATAATGTTGGCATTATTTTCACCGATCCAAGACCCAATGGTTTTCCCATTCCTAACTTGTGATAATGACCTTTCGGTAAGTCAAGTGCAAACAGGATAGCTCCCAACTCTGCCTCAGATAAGTTCTCAAATCTTATTTTAAACATAAATTTAGTATTAGCTTTAACTGGTTTAATTGAAGTTAATTGCTTTTCGCTTTTCCTCTTGTCTCCTTCAAATTTCCAATCTGATGCTTTTCGGTGCCAATAAAGTTTATTACCACGTATGCTTTTACCCTGATTATTCCAGTGGTTTAGACTTCTTTGACTACAATTTGGATCCTGCTCTAAATAATGCTGAAACGTTGTAGGCTTGGGATTTGATAGTATTTTCGGTGTCAATGGCTGCTCAGAGAGATAGACATTAGACTGCCCGGGTTCCAGAAAGGCATCCTCAAAAAAGACTCTTGAGGCAAAAGTATCATCTTTAGATACTTTGGATACTTTGCCAAAAATAGCCTCTGCCATGTCAGTTATTTCTTCTTTTTTCAGTTCTGCAGGAATATGATCACCTATAGTATATTGAAAAGCCAGTCTAAAATAACCTGTATGACCAAAAGATACCCTTTCTCGTCCTTTGTCATCTTTCCAAAGAACATAAAAACATGGCGTCATCTTATCTTTTGAAATTGAAATAAGTCTTAATAGATTACCATCACATTTTTCCTTACTATCCTTTTTATTTTTATCCTCATATCTATTTTCATCTAATATGTACTCTTTAACATCAATCTCAGATACAGGTATTTTCTGCTTGAAATCTGGTTCATTGATTAGCCAATCATGCTTTTTATTACCTATGTTACCTGATATTACTAAATATTTACCGTCATTTTGCCTTTCCACCACAAAACTTTCGTCATTATCTCTTTTAGCGATTTGCCGAAATTGTTTGCCATTTTCAACTTTACCAGGTATTATGTAATAATTAAATCCTTCCTTTTTTAAATAACCTGCATTAAATTTATATGTGGATTTTCTTGTTTCTCTATCATAGGAAGACATATTATTCTGATATTCTCTTTCTAAATTAGAAATATCAGCAAGGCCACGATAAAATAAACGTTTATCCTCAAATGGTCCAAACTTCCCCCAACTCATAATTTCTACCAATGTTCTTGTCATCCCACGCAAACTACTACCCGGTATTCTAATTGCACCAGCGGGAGAGAAGAATTCTGGATTATCCTTATTACTATCTTCTTTCTTCTTTAGTTCTTCTGCAGTATAGGTATCTCTTATGTACAAAGGAGTAATAGTTTCTAATTTACAATCCACGTAACCATTAAACCTTCTTAACCCATTAACATTGTCTTGCTTATAATAGCAATCAGAGTCTGGCCTTTTTTGTCCCTGAACCACTTTATCATTGTCGTTTAAGGGGATAAAATTATAAGGCGCTTTTGATACTCTCATCGAAGGAGTCGTTTTCCTTTGATAATTGCTACTTCTACCTCCACGATTACGAAACCTATTCTTATGTTGTACTGTATTACTTTTAACTTTTGATTCACTACTTATCCTTTTATATATTTCTTTCCCTTCTACCATAATTGATACAACACTTCCATCTTTTCGCTTTACTTCACACTTAGTATTATTTAATGACTCTTCTATTAATGCTCCTGCCGGTATCGACATTTTCTTTCCATCAGAAAATTGGATTTGACCTACAATCTTCCCCTTTTTGCTCTTCCTGATATTCACCAATTTAGCTTCTTCCACGATCAAGCACCTCCTTCACAAAAACATACAAACCGACAATCTATATACCCTGCCTGACCCAATTCGTTATAACCGATATAGTTACGAGTTTTTATCGCCATTAATTTATTAGCTAAGTTCTCAAATCCATAAGGCAGATGAATTTTAGTTCCACGGACTTCCGAAAGTAATACCCAGCCATCCTTTTCTACTTTCTCACTCCCCCATAACAATTGTTCTGCCTCTATAAAATATTCCTTATCGCCTTCACCATCAATCCGCATTCTACCTGAGAATCGGTATTCATTTTCTCTCCAAAGTAAAAGCTCCTTTTGGTCATCAAAGACTCTCATTTTAACCAAAAACTTTGGATCAAAGGTTTCTCCCTGATAAAACTCTGCCCCTTCCTTGGTTACTTTTCCAATTAGAACTTTATTATCAAGGTAAGAAACAATAGAGCTCTCTCCAGGGAAATATTCTCTAATGCGATTTTGGAGTTCTTCCCAACTTGTAATTTTTAGTTTCAGAGGCTTTGATGAAGTCTTGGCATACAACATCTTTAATCCATTCATAAATCCATTCATAATTTATGCCCCCTCACCTTTACATTTTTCCGCAAATACTCTTACTAGACTTTCCAGTTCTTCTTTATCTCCACTAACCTTCAATTGTTCTCCATCCTGGTTTATTGTATAGTAATTATTTTTTATAGATAAATTTGCTGATTTACCTTTCATAATACCTCTACCAATATTTTTTTCTCCACCAAAAGGTAAATCCTCATTCCATAAATCCTTGAGCAAGAGCAACATAAGACCAGCTTCCCATGGTTCACAACCATCAACTTTGATATTAATAGTAACTTCTGTCTTATTGTCATTTCCCCACACTGGAGTTGAATCAAATAACGCAGTCTTTTTTACTCCTCCTGTAAATCGATCAATTTTTGTTCTAAACTGAGTCTCTTTTATTGAATGCTTTATTTGAGCCTCTTCAACAATAAACCTGCTTTTCTGTTTTTCTCCATCACTTTTCTCAGGAGCCCATCCAAAAAGCCCTTTCACCATCTCTTCGCCATTTCTCCCCAGGGTATTAATGATCTTAATCGCTCTTGCTCTGATGGCCCCTTTTATTGAAGTACCGGGAATAATATCTTGACCACCAGAGCTTATATGTACCGCATCAGATTCACCTGGTAATCCTGAATAAGACTTGACTATTAGAGAGTTTTTAATATTAAAGGTTGCATTTAACATAAAATTATCCGCTTTTGGCATAAAAATATTTTTAAAATCTACTTTGATTATTTGTTCTTCTCGTTGTTGCTCTTTTAGCCAAGAGATAACATCTTCTTTTTTTCTATAATCATATTTATATAACTTATAATTTAGCAATCGACATCTTCCAAACCCTTTTGTTGTCATTGCCCCAAAGTATACTTCACTTCCTGACAAAGCTTTTACTATAGTACCTATAATCTTGAAAAATATTTTTTCTGAAAACTTTTCTCGTAAAATTATTTTTGCATTAAATGCAAAAACAGCTCCCGGTTCAACTACTTCATAATCAAACTTTTTCTCGTCTTCAGCAATCCCTAACTTATTATCTATTTTTATTCCATCTCTAATCATTATTTTGGGGTTATTAATAGCATGCAGATCCTGGAGAATAAAGGAGCTTTGATATGTATCTAATTCATTTGACATCTTTTCTTTTTCCGAACCCCAAAAATACTCAAGCTGCTTTTTATCCTCATCTTCCAGCATAAGATTATTATAGAAGTAATGTCTTAATACGCCGCAAACAGATGATGCTGGTATAAAAGGGATTCCTTTTTCATCTTTTTGAATTACAATGTCCGTATAACCTTTCTCTCC
>JAAZMN010000114.1 GCA_012798795.1 Bacillota bacterium
AAAAGATTTTAAATATGCCATGGTTGTACCGACAAGTATGGGAGTTCGAATTACACCTCTTAACGGTCAACCGGTATATAGTAGTGATCATTATATTATGCATGCTACTAGTGCTGAAACTAATGTGGCAAGTATTTCATCTTATCTTGGTCTACCAGTAAAAGTATTAACAAATTTTGTTAAAGGTAGTCCTATTGCCCAATTCATTAAAAATGATCTTGGCGGCCGCCATATGGATTATGAGGGTCCGGATGTAGAACAAGGAGGACCATGGGGTTATCGCCATCAGTTTAATATTGCCGATAGTGGATATGGTACACGGGGACCACGAGTTCACAATGATAGAGCCGGAGAAGTCGGACGTACTCTCGATGTTAAAGATTTTGATTTGGAACGTATTTTTGGAGAGGAAGGAGTACAGATTGTCCACATATCTGGATTAATTGCAGCTCTTTCGGAAAAAACAAGTACTTTTTGTCTTGAAATTGCCAGAGCGGCAAAAAAACATGGTACTCGTATTTCCTTTGATTTAAATTATCGGGCCTCGTTTTGGGAGGGAAGAGAAAAGGAACTGCGAGATATATTCACTGAAATTGCCAGCATATCCGATATACTCATAGGTAATGAAGAAGATTATCAGTTATGCTTAGGGATTAAAGGTCCAGAAGCTGGCGGTAAAGATATAGCTGAAACTATCGATCATTTTAAGGAAATGATTAGTCGGGTTAAACAAGCATTTCCAAATACTTCGGTATTTGCTAACACTTTACGAGAAGTTGTCAGTGTAAATAAGCATTTATGGGGTGCCATTCTTTTAGAGCAAGATAATTGGTATGTGGTAGAACCTCGTCCAATAACTGTACTTGATCGCATCGGTGGAGGAGATGGCTTTGTCGGTGGATTACTCTATGCTATACTGCGAGAATGGGAACCAGAAAAGTGGATTCAATTTGCCTGGGCCACAGGGGCAATGGCAACAACTTTCTTAACAGACTATGCACAACCTGTAGATGAAGATCAGGTTTGGAGCATTTGGGAGGGCAATGCCAGAGTACAGCGGTAGAAATTGATCTAGAGATAAAAACAACTACTACAGCTTAATTTAACCTATAGTAGTTGTTTTTTTATTCACATAAACATTAAGCTGATGGCAAACAATTAGTTTCTGACAAGGTAATTTGATATGATTTCACCATAAAACATGGTGTGGTAATCCGGATAGAATCTTTCCTCTATATCTTGGCATAAAAGACTTGGATCCATTGGCTGTCGATAAACAATTTTGCATTCATAATGCAGCTCACACTGTTTAATAATGGGAGTTTCAATAATTCGGCCGGGAAAGGTTATTAATCCGGTTTCTTCATATTTGTTTACATCTCGCCCGGATCTGCTACCGCAAAAAAGCAGAGCCTTTTTTAGATCTACATCAATTGGTACACTGACGGTAAATTCACCAGCATTATCGATGAAACTATAAGTGTGGCGTGACGATCTTACTGGTACAATAAATATTGGTTTGTTCCAAAAATATGTAATGCCACCCCAACCAATAGTCATAGTATTGGTTTCAGAATTGCTTTTAGCGGTGAGAAATACTCCTCCTTTAGATAATCTTTGATGGACGATATCAATATAATCAGTAATCTGTACATCTTTATACATGATCATCACCTCAAATCAGTTGATATACTTGGTTTCGACACAATAAATTTCATTCCCTTCTTTACTAAAATTAATTATCTTGTCGGACTACTAAATTAAGTATTATATAATACTATATATTCAAATTGGAGTTAGTATTATAGTCGATCTGTTGGTAAAACCTATGAAAAAGCTAAAATATCAAGATATGGCGACCTCTCTTTCTCTTATCCTGGAAATAAGGCTAGAAAGCCTCAGTAGTGGTAGTTGAATAAGCAGTAAAAACCAATTAGAATTAAGGTAAGTACCTAAATAATGGAGGGATGTCTATGTCTAGCAAGGGTCAGCAAGATGATGATACACACTATATACCCATTAAAGTAAAATCAATAATAAATAATTATTATAATAATTGTGGGAGTGTTAATATTATATTAACACAAGCAAGCGATATCAAACTTAATGGATTTTATGGAGAAAGCTGGCTGATTGCAACTGAAGAACATGTTTTAATTGTTGAACCTGATGATAATAAAATTGTTCTTGCAATAAGTTTACAGGATTTAGAAGAGATACAGGTTCGTCATTTATATGGTAATGGAGTTGTGGAAGTTAAAACAAAGAATCGTACAGTTGATTTACTGCGATTTTCTCGTTCTTATGCTGACAAAATGGAAAACACTGCTCGAGAGCTGAGCCGGTTAGTTAGAGAGATATGTGGTTATGACATTAAAATGAATATTTCGGAAGAATCCGGTGAACAGACATCAATTAATCGCTGTATAAATTGTGGTAAATCTATACCGTTTGATATGCGTATATGTCCTAAGTGTATTCAAAAACGAAAAACCTTATCACGCTTATTAATTTATGTAAAGCCTTATACTTCATTAGCTGTTACGGCACTATTATTGGCTATTACCGGTACGGTAATACAAATGGTACCACAATATCTTACTAAAATAATGGTAGATGATGTTATTCTAAATCAACGCTCTGAACTTTTGGTATGGGTTGTTTTTGCTCTTTTGTTAGTTTATGGTTCTTCATCGCTTATTGGCGGAATACGCGGTTATCTTACCAGTAAATTAGGGCATAATGTCTTGTTTGATTTGCGCACGAACTTGTATGAGCATTTACAGCGTTTGTCAATCTCCTTTTTTGATCAAAGACAAACCGGTGCTATTATGGCTCGTGTTATTGGAGATGTGAACCGACTGCGAAATTTCCTGTCTAATGGTCTGCAGGACGTAGTCATCCAATTTTTTACAATTATTGTTATTTGTATTATGCTTTTTGCAACTAATGCACGATTAGCGCTTATTGCTCTGCTGCCAGTCCCTATTGTTTTAATTGCTACTATCTATTTTAATAAGTATATTCGTAAAGTATGGCATAGAATTCATCGACGCTCATCGGAGTTA
>JAAZMN010000115.1 GCA_012798795.1 Bacillota bacterium
AAGCTTTAGGAGGAGTAGTGGAAAGCTGTGTAAATGGCGTTGGCGTTGAGCTTAATAGTTCTTCAGCTGCATTACTTAAACATGTTTCCGGTCTAAATATGTCGACTGCACAGCAAATTGTGCTCCACCGGCAAGAAATTGGAGCATTTGAAAGCCGCACTCAATTAAAAGACGTAAAAGGTCTCGGCGAAAAAACATTTCAACAGTGTGCCGGATTTTTGCGTATTTCTCAAGGCAAGGACCCATTAGATAATACTGCCGTTCATCCCGAATCATACCCATTAGCACGTAAAATCTTGGCACTAATCGGTTATGAAACTAAAGATCTGGCGACAGCTTTAACCGCAATCAAAACCAAATTAGCAGCATTAAATCCGCAGAAGATTGCCATAGAACTTAATGCCGGCGAACCCACGATACGTGATATTATTTCTTCATTGGCTCAGCCGGGCAGAGATCCCCGCGACCAGCTGCCACCGCCTTTATTTCGCGCAGATGTATTAGACATCGATGATTTAAAACCGGGAATGATTCTACAGGGCAGCGTTCAAAACGTTGTAGATTTTGGTGCATTTGTAGATATAGGCGTTAAAAAAGCAGGCCTTGTTCATATATCTGAAATCAGCAACCGATATATTACTCATCCAACAGAAGTATTGCAGGTCGGCGATACTGTCACTGTACAAGTACTTTCGGTTAACCGACAGCCTATTAGAATCAGCTTAACGATGAAAATAACAGAAGCAGAAGCTAAATAATAAAAGCACCCCTTAGGGTGCTTAATTATTTTATTCTACTCGTTGTTGAGAGCGAATTTGCTCAAAACCGTTTGGGTAGCGTTTTTGTAACTTCTTAATGTTCTTCTCTGCAACTTCGCTTAACGGAATATCAATAATATCGGCCAAATTAGCTAAATACCACAGAACATCTCCTAATTCATCGCATACTTTATCTTTATCAAGCGAATGTCCGTGAAATACAACTTTTTTCAGGTAATCACAAACCTCACCTGCTTCTCCCGCCAAACCCATTCCCAAATTGGCATACAGATAAGGCTCTTCTACTTCAGAGTTCAAAGTCTTCTTAGCATTTTTCTGATATTGATCAAACAGATCCAAATATATCACTCCTGATTTTTAAGTTCTGATTCAATTATTGTGATAGCTGTGCCAATGCTTCGGGAGCACGAATAATTTCGAGTTTACTTAAGGGCCAATAAGACCAAATTGCTCTGCCCACAATGTTCTCGCGCGGTACAAAACCAACCCGTAGATCACGGCTGTCTAAACTATTATTACGATTATCGCCCAAAACAAAATAATGGTCTTCAGGAACTATGCAAGGAGTAATTCCACGCCTAGTTACTTCAGCAATATACTCTTCTTCTATGTGCTGTCCATTGACATATAGATGTCCTTCAATAATTGCCACACTATCGCCAGGTACGGCAATTACTCTTTTTATAAACTCTTCTTTCGGATTTGCCGGATAACGAAATACAATAATGTCACCATGGCCAGGATCACTAAAACGATAAGAAAGTTTATCAACTAATAAACGCTGATTATTTTGCAGCGTCGGCATCATGGAAGTTCCCTGTACAATAAATGATTGAGCAATAAAAGTAATGATAAAAGCCGTAAGTATTAGTGCACCGACAATCGCTTCTATCCATTCTCTTAAGGGACTTTTTGTTTTAGACTCTTTATTGGAAGTTTTAAGCTGCATCTTTCCCACCTCTATTTTCTTCTTAAGCATTCAACAGCAAGTAAAGAAATTCCTGCTAATCTTAGAAAGCACTAGCAGGAACTAGTTGGAAATCCTTTAAAATTCCCATAAACAACTGTCGCAAACCTGCTTATACTGCCGCACCTTTTCCTGAAACGTTTCTTGATCACCCTGCTGTAAAGCTTGATCAATCTCCTCTTTCAATAAAATCCCAAATATAAGTAAGTCTATTTGTTCGCGTACTAATTCTGCAAAATCCGACTGAATTTGACCTTCGACATACGCTGCTTCAACAGCCTCTTGATACCAATCGGGCACAACATCGACAAATTTAAACTCTACATGTAATATTCCGTCAAATTTCCGTAAAACTTCAACTGCCTGTACTGGATCATGAACCCATATTGTTCTGTTTTTTCTGGTTTGCTTAACTAAACGCCCATTAACCAAAGATACTTCTTCTCGCTCTACTGCTCCCAATTCCAACTCAAAAGAAGGACCCTCCGCTCCGGCTTGCGCCACCATCATGGTGTCCGGCAAAAACGCTCGTGTAGTAACCATCTTAACCCGATTGAGCAGCTCCCTGTCTTCTAACATGTAATCCAACAAATACTTGCTCATTCGGTGTTTAAGCGGGGTTTTGCTAAACCTACGAACAACATCAACAAGCTGCATCAACCCATCACCCCTACCTCTCAGTAGATTGCTCAAGCAGCATTGAACTATATACTATACTATATGGCTGAAATGAATTGAGAATGACTGTTAAATCTTAATTGTTAATCCGTCGTAAGCTAATTCTACTCCTGGCGGTAGTTTGGAATTCACCTCATTATGCTCCAATAAATGAGAAACATGTGTAAAAAACGTTCGCTGCGGACTTAAACTATCAACTAACTCCAAAGCAGCCTCTACATGCATATGAGTCGGATGAGGCTGGTAACGAACAACCCCTAAAATCAATACTTCTAAACCTAATAACAGCTGTTTGGATTCGGCGGGCAGTTTACTGCAATCAGTTATATAAGCCATATTCCCAATTCTATATCCATAAATGGGAAGCATTCCGTGATAAATGGGAATCGGCATAATCTTTACTCCACCAAAAGCAAATTCCTGCTCCACAACTATGGGCTTAACCTGAGGTTTGCCTCCCCCAATTTGCGTTTTGCGAAATACATAGCTAAAAACCTGCTTTATTTCTGCTAACGTTTCTCTATTACCAAAATATGGAATTGGCTTACCCGAACGCTGACTGAAGATCCGTAAATCATCAAAGCCAAAAACATGATCAGCATGACAATGAGTATATAAAACTGCATCTATAGTTTTAATACCTGAACGCAGAGCTTGGATCCTAAACTCGTTGGCAGTGTCAATCAATAAATTAACATCATTTACCTGCACCCAAATTGATGAGCGAGTCCGATTATTGCGTCGATCATTGCTTTTACATACATCACAATCACAACCTACTACCGGTACACCATGTGATGTTCCAGTTCCTAAAAACGTAATTTTCACTTTAATCCTCCTGGCAAAATTATCCACTTGACTCAAACACATGTTCTGTATTAAAATATGATTACGATCATATGTTCGCAAGGAGTGTTATTTATGATTGTTTACTGCAGCATTAATTCTACAGCAGCCGAAAAAAACATTACTCAAACTCAACTTGATTCTCTCCAAGATTTTTGTCGATCCTGGACTGATCAAATCGAAATAGAAACTTCTTATGCTCGGTACTGTAATCTTCCTAAACATTTTTCTGCCGCAGAATTCGGCATGTCATTTATTACCTGCTTAAAAACTCATCATCTATCCGGAATATGGGGTGCCGGAACCAGCAAACTACTTGCTAAGCTAGTTGCATCCATCCGACCCAATACTGTACTGCTGCCGGAAGATAACCAAAAATTTTTAGCTGATTTACCCTTAAACTTACTGCCAATATCGGAAACTCCCACGCTGAACAAATTAGGAATTTATACCATCCGCGAATTAGCAGGCATTTCCTCTAAAGCACTAACTCTGCAGTTTGGCAGTAAAGCTGCAGTTCTAGTTAAGTTGGCACAAGGCGAAGACGTTAAACCATTTACTCCTGTAAACTCAATTAACATTTTCTGGGAAAAAAATTTTTTAACTGATCCTAATATTGCTACCATGGTCAGTCGGCCGCAGCTTGATTTATTTTTAAAAAAAGGATTAGCCGATATTGAACATCAGCTCAAATCAGCTAAGCTAAAAACAACTAAAATTGAACTTAATTGGAAAGCTGCCAGTCAATCTTTTAAAGTGGTTAAAAAGTTTCATTCCGGCACCTGTCAAGCCCAGGTACTTATAGGCTGCTTGATTAACTTTTTACCTAATTATCCAATCGAAAGCCTAAAAATCATCGGCTTAAGCTTTAACCCTCTTTTACCTAAACAATTAGACATATTTGGGGAAAACCCTACTTATCAAAAGATTGATTTTCTCAAATCGCGTTTAAGTAACGTTTTAATTACTCTTAATCTCACCCGCCGAGAAAAAATTCTATCCCTATGGGAGCAGGCCCATCTCTAAAATTATTAAATGCAATATTAGTGTGCGAGTAATCGATAATTTACCCTATTCATTTAACTACCAACGCCCGTATATTATAGAAAAAATCTATGAACACTGGCGGGAAACAGGGCAGTGGTGGCTTGGGGAAAGCGAATTATACGTCTACCAGGTAATTGCTGAAAATAATCTGTTTGAATTACATTATCGGCTTGATAAATGCCGCTGGATATTATATAGGATTTATGATTAATTTTGATTATCGGGTGATATAAAATGTTTGTTCACTTGCACGTACATTCAGTTTATTCTTTTTTAGACAGTACAACTTCAGTCACGGCTTACTTAAAAAAAGCTGCAGAATTAAATATGCCGGCAATGGCACTGACAGATCACAACTGCCTCAGCGGTGCTGTTGAGTTTCATAAACAAGCTCTAGAGCTTGGGATTAAACCTATTCAAGGAGCTGAAATTACAACGGAAGACGGTTATCACCTTACTTTACTAGCTCAAAACAATTTAGGTTACCAGAATCTTTGTCAAATGTTAACAGCCGGATTTCAAATCAGCCGCACACAGCCGGTAATCCCTTGGCAAAAACTAGCTCTTTATCACGAAGGACTGATTGTTTTAACAGGATGCCGCCGCTCCGCAATTTGGCAGGCATTATTGCGCAGACAATATCAAACTGCACTGCAGCATTTAAATCAACTAATTAATATTTTCGGTAAGGATCATGTCTATTTAGAAATGGTTAATACTTATTTACCGAAAACAAACCAAGTTCTAGCCGCGATTAATCAGCTCAGTCTCCATACAAATATACCGTTGGTTGCTTCTAATAATGTTCACTATCTTAATAAAAATCACTTCCCCCTTTATGATCTATTAGTCTGCACCCGCACTTTAACTAAACTAAATGATATTCATCCGGAACGCCCTTTAAATGCGGAAAATTATTTTGCCTCTGCTGAAGAAATGGAGCAAAGATTTAAGCAATATCCCCAAGCTTTAGCTGCTGCTGAAGAAATCAGCCAACGCTGCGAAGTTTCATTATCATTAAATAATAACTTGTTCCCCAAATATCAACTGCCGCAGGAATTTTCGTCATCAAAACAGCTCTTAAATCACCTTGTATGGCAGGGAGCCAAACGCCGCTATGCAAAAATCACTCCGAAAATCAAGGTGCGCTTAGAGCATGAGTTAAAAATCATTAATCAATTAGATGTGACAGACTATTTTCTAGTTATCTGGGATATAATCGAATATGCTCGTTCTCAAAACATTCGCTATGCCGGCCGAGGTTCGGCAGCTGATTCAGCTGCAGCTTATTGTTTAGGAATTACTAATGTCGATGCTATTGGCCGCAATCTATTATTTGAACGCTTTTTAAACCTGGAACAAGCCCGAAAACCAGATATTGACGTCGATTTTGATGCAAGTAAACGTGACCAAATTGCTGAATACGTTTATAAAAAGTATGGCAGTGATCATGCAGCTTCTGTTTGCACATTTGTAACATATCATGCGCGTTCGGCTCTGCGGGATTTGGGCAGAGCATTTGGTTATACTGAAACTGAATTAAAACAGCTAACCAGCCATATTCCCCCATACATACCGGCAGATGGTATCCGTAAAGTATTAACCGTATTACCTGAATTAAAAAATCATCCTCTTAAAAAAGAGCAATATCATCAGCTGCTTGATTTATGTGGACAATTAACTAATCTACCGCGGCATATGGGAACCCATTTAGGCGGCATGGTAGTCAGCGGTCCTTTATTGACTACAATTTCACCGCTGCAACCGTCTGCTAAGGGTACCTTAATTATTCAATTCGATAAAAACACTTTAGAAGATCTTGGTTTAATAAAACTAGATCTATTATCTCTGCGTACTCTATCTGCGGTTCATGAGGTTGACCGTTTTTTACAATCCGATAATAAACCTAGTTATGATCAAATTCCGCTAGACGATCCTGATACATACAAAATGCTGAATACCGGTGATACTGTCGGTGTTTTCCAATTGGAAAGTCCGGCACAGCGCAATCTGCAGTCACGCCTGCAATCAGATAACATTGAAGATATTGTTGCCAGTGTAGCCTTAATTCGTCCAGGTCCCATTAAGGGGAATATGGTAGAACCTTTTATTGCCCGCCGCCACGGCCTGGAACAACCAAGCTATATTCATCCTAAACTGGAACCGATTTTAAAAGATACTTACGGTGTAGTCCTCTATCAAGAGCAGGTAATAGAAATTGCAACTGAAATCGCCGGTTTCACTCCCGGCGAATCTGATCGGCTGCGCCGGGTAATGTCTAAATTTCGCTCTCAAAAAGAAATGGATGAAATTGGCAGGCATTTTATTGCCAAAGCGACTGCCAAGGGGGTCAGTAAAGATGTGGCCGAAACGATTTTTTCCTATATTGTAGGCTATGCCGGTTACGGTTTTTGTGAGGCACATGCCGCAGCTTTTGCCGATACAGCATATAAAACCGCATATTTGTTAAAGCATTATCCTGCCCAATTTTACGCAGCATTGTTAAATAATCAACCGCTTGGTTTTTATCCGCCAAATACTATTTGTGTTCAAGCTCGCCGGCGGGGTATCAAAATTCTTTCTTTAGACATAAATCGAAGTGAGCCAATGTTTATCGCTAAAGATAAAACCATCCGCATTGGTTTAAAGCAGGTCAAAGGAATGGAAAAAAGATTTATTAACTCAATTATTGATAGCCGCAAAAAACAGGGTTTTATTTCTCTATCTGCCTTTGTATTTCGCACAAATTGCAATAAAGATATCATTGAAAATTTGATTTTAGCAGGAGCATTTGACAGTTTAGATGACAATCGCCGGGCTTTATTATGGAAATTACCACATTACTTGAAGAATCGTCAAGGCAGTTTGTTTTTACTTGAAGATAACCGCGAACATGAACTGCCTGACTTTAAACCTTGGCAGCGATGGCTGAATGAATTTCAAGTTTTAAGGTTGTCCGCCACAACCCATATTATGGATTTTTATCGCCCCAGATTAAAGCAATACGGATTTATTACAAGTAAAGAACTGAATAAAATAAATACAGGTAAAAAAGTAAAATTTGCCGGATTAGTTATCAGACCTCATCGGCCTCCTACCCGCAGTGGTAAAATCGTAGTTTTTCTTACTTTAGAAGATGAGTACGGCTTACTGGATGTAACTGTTTTTGAAAATATTTATCAGCGTTATGGACAAAAACTGTTTCAAAACCCACTGCTGATAATCGAAGGTGAAGTGAGCAGCCGCGGAAATAAAGAAGTAAGTATCATTGCCCATAGCATTCAACCGCTCACTCTTGCTAAGACCCAACTCTGATAATTTTTTCTTCGTTTCCCTGATCAGCGTTGATATAAACTAAAAACTGTTCCTCTCCATGATTAACTCGAAATTGATATGTTAAAACCTCTTGGAAACTCTCATCTAATATTAAAGCTAAACGCTGATCAACAATGGTTACAATATTTGAAACATACTCTTTTGCCTGCTCAGCTGTAAAAGCCGGAGCCAATTCGCGTTCACGTTGAAAACTATGATAAGCAAGGCCGTGAAATCCTAATATTTCTCCATTATCACAAGCAACCTGAACTTTAAACTGCTGCGGATAAATCAATACATTATCCTGAACAACAACAAAACTAAGCATTAAACGATTTTGCATCCGATCAACATCCGTTAATTCTGCTTGCAGAAATCCTCGTTTCATTAGAAACTCATTAGCACTGCCCAGCAACTGCTCTACTGAAAGTTTACTGGCGGTAACAATGCGTGGATTTGTCATCCATAATACGCGGCCGCCATTTGCAGAAATTTCTATAATAATCGGGTCTTGCTTTAGGCCTATAGCTTCGACTGTATAACCAGCTAACTCACCTTCGGTTTTATTACTAACTCTTAGGCTGCGTCCTGCAGCTAATTCCTGTAAAAATACTCGCGCTATCTCAACGGCTTCCTCTTGGGTAATTGGTGGGCCACTTGGAATCGGCCCCTGTAGTGGTTCTAACTCGCCAGTAAAATCAGAATCGGCGAAACGATCCATTCCATTTTCGATCATTACTAATGACTGCATCAGAGGATAACGGGCACCTGGTTCCACATTGGATGAACGGATAATTGATGTTTGAAAATACTGCTTCCAATTTACCCAACTAGTACTGCTTTCTTTTGCGTTTAACTCTGTCTGCAGCTCACCATTTAAAAATTTAACCTGCTGATATAAACCGGTAAACTGATTTTGAACTTCTTTCAACTGATTACCATTGCCATTTCTTACAACTTGTACTGAGCGCGTTTGTATTTTGGCCAACAAATTCTCTATTCTACTTAAGTTCAACCCACTTACAGGCAGCTGTCCTAAATTAGCTTGGGCAGCATAAATCAATCGCAGCACATTACCTAAACAATCAAGCTTGCGCTCTCTAGAATTTGCAACCTGTAATTTGGCTAATTCTGCCTCTAAGCCGTTTATGTGAACGGTTAATTCACGAAATGCCCTTTGATAACCAGCCTCCAGCTGCTGCTGATAGGCTTTGCGAGTAAAAAACTGGCTCCCGCCAAAAACTGCTAGTCCTAAAATAACGAGTGACACACCAATAACCCTTACTATCTTCATCACACCTACCCCTAACTTGTAAAAACATGCTTGCCTATGGCCTTTATCACCGGACGAGAACGAATCCACTGACTTTTAGCTTGGCTTGGGTTGTAAAAATACAAAGCTCCATTAGTCGGATCTAGCCCATGCAGAGCCTCGTAAGCTGCTTGACGTGCTAAACTATCAGGCTCTTGATTAATCTGACCGTTAGCCACTACTTGAAATGCTAATGGTTCATAAAGTACTCCTGCAATAGTATTGGGAAATTCAGGGTGATCGACGCGATTTAAAATAACTGCTGCTACTGCAACCTGACCTTCATAGGGTTCGCCTTTTGCTTCAGCATAAACTGCTTTTGCTAATAAATGCATTTCATTTTCCTTTAATGTAATTTGAGACTGTTGTTTCTCCTGTTCAAGAAATGACAATTCATTAAACAGCCCCCTATAACGTCGATTATCGGCGAATAATATAATGACAAAAATTGCTATTAAAACAATTGAACAGTAAAACAGAATAATTCCATGTATTTTCATAAAAAAACACCTCTCTCTTGAAAATATTTGAAATTCAGCAGGAGAAATCTAATAAAATCTTGAAATTGAAAGAGTATTATAATCCCCCCGGGTAATCCAAAGGAGGACTTTTTATATGCACTATCTATCGATTTTCGCTGTAAGAAAACCCGTAACAATTACAGTAATCATTTTAATCATTCTTCTGCTAGGAGGGATGTCACTATACCGTATAGGTATCGCTTTATTACCGGATTTAGATTACCCGGTAGCAGCTGTAGTAACAGTTTATCCTAGTGCCCATGCGGAATTGGTAGAACAAGACGTAACAATTCCTTTAGAAAGTGCATTAGCTGGTTTAAGCGGAGTCACTCGTATGGATTCATACAGCATGGAAAATGTTTCCGCAATCATCATTCAAATGAAAATGAATACCAATATGGTGGAAACATTGGAATCCATTCGTTCAGAGTTAGCTCAAGCTGCTTTACAATTACCCAGCGGCACTGAGGCACCAGTAGTCGCTAAAATAAATCCTAACGATTTTCCTGTAATGGTGATCAGTGCACACAGCAGTGTATATGATGATCTTGAATTAACTGATAAGTTAAAATCAATTACAGCACAACTGGAACAAATCAATGGTGTGGCACAAATCAGTTTACTTGGTGCTAAAACCAGTGAAATTCAAGTGCGTTACGATCCTGATAAACTCTCCGAACTAGGTTTGAATCCTACTCTTCTGCAGCAGCTGATTAGTTTACAGAATATTGTCGTTCCCGGCGGAGTCGTAAATGATCAATATAATCGCTATAATTTGCGTATTGGAAATCAAATCGACAGTATTGACCAATTAGGCAGTCTGATAGTGGGACAGCGTACTGTCAGCGGATTATTAGGCTTAGGTGGATTACTGCCCTCCATGATCCAGCTTTCTGATATTGCTGCAATTGAGCAAACTACCACAACTCGTGCCGGCTTTACCCGCTTAAACGGTGCAGATACGGTATTATTACGAATCATGCCTCAATCAGGTTCTAATACCGTACAAATTGGCAAAGATGTTAAAACACTATTAGGACATATATCTCAGGCAAACCCGGAAATTGAGTTTGGCATTGTTATTGATCAATCACAATTTATTAAGGATTCTGTTAATAACCTAGCCATAAATGGAATTGTAGGCGGCATACTGGCAATTTTGGTTTTGTATTTATTTTTGCGTAATATTCCAAGTGCATTAATTATCGGTTTATCAATTCCCACTTCTATTATGGCTACTTTTGTTTTAATATACTTTGCCAAATTAAATTTAAACTTAATGACCCTCGGTGGATTAGCTCTAGGAATCGGGATGTTAGTTGATTCCTCAATTATTATGTTAGAAAACATCTATCGGCATCGCTTTGAAGGTAAAGATCCTATTTTAGCTGCTGAATATGGCAGTAAAGAGATTGCATCAGCTATAATTGGTTCTACTGCAACAACACTTGCCGTGTTTATTCCGGTAATATTTTTAGACAGCATTGCAGGTAAACTTTTTCGCGAACTGGGTATGACTGTTTCATTTTCTTTAGTGGCATCGTTACTGACAGCCCTTACCTTAGTACCAATGCTGACTGCAAAACTGTTCACTGTAAAAGACATTACAAAGAAACAAACTAATACTAGCTTAACCAAAATCCAAAAGTACTATAGTAGACTTTTACAAAAAGCATTAAACCATAAATTTGCTGTAATCGCATGTGTCTTAGCCGTTATAATTATCGTAGGAATGGTGTTTACAAATCTAAATGTGGAATTTTTACCTGAGATCGATGAAAATAATATTGAAATTCAGATAATAATTCCGGCAAGTATTCCAATTCATCAAACCAAAGCACTGCTTATGAATCTAGAAGAAAAGATTTTAGCAGTGCCGGAAATCAGTCAATTAGCAGTTCAGGCTGGAGATCAAGGAGCAACTGACTTGCTGTCCCTGATCCTCGGTACAGATCTGCACAGTGCTACTCTGCAAATGAAGTTGATTCCCAAAAATCAACGGGAACGTACAAGTCGCGAAGTAGCAAACCACATTCGCCAAATAGCTTTAAAGAATGGTGTTATTCGAGCTAATGTACGTGGTTCATCAATATTCGGGTCTTTATCCAGTGCCTTGGCACCACAGTTGTTAATTGAGATTCGCGGCGAAGACCCAGAAAGATTAGATCAGATTGCTGACCATATTATTAGTGAATTAGACAAAAATCCAGATTATATTCAAATTCAGACCTCCCAAGCTCAAGAAATTAATGATCTGTTTCTCCAAGTTAATCCCGCTAAAAGCATTTTGGGTGGACTGACCGTAGGTCAAGCAGGATTAGCAGTGCGCGAATCAAATATTGGCATCAAGGCAACAAACATAACTATTGATAATAAATCACTACCGGTCATGTTATATCCTGAAAAAGATTATAGTGAACTCGATGAACTGATGGAATCCAGTATTATACCGCAGATATCGATTAATGGATTGGGCAACCAACCCGTAAGTTTAGCTGCCATAACCGAACAGCAGCTTAAACCTTCTCCGCCTTCGATTCAAAGAACTAATCGCCAACGGGTCTTAAATGTCATTGCTCAATTGGGAGAACAAGAGCTTTCCACAGCGACTAAGGAAGCAAGACAGATAATCTCTGATATCGAACTTCCCCAAGGATATATTATTAACATAGGTGGATTATCAGAAGTAATTGCTAACTCACAAAGTGACTTGTATACTGTGGTTATTGTAGCAATAATTTTAGTGTATTTAGTGATGGCAGCTCAATTTGAATCATTTATTTATCCGCTGTGCATTATGCTTACTATTCCTTTAGCTGCTATTGGTGCTGTCTCATCCTTATTGATCACTGGACTTAACTTAAGTATTACCGCTTTAATTGGAATCGTAATGTTAATTGGTATAGTTGTAAATAATGGGATTGTCTTAATCGACTATACGAACCGCTTAAGACGCAGAGGTGTTACTACATATGATGCTGTACAACAAGCAGCAGCAGTGCGGCTTAGACCAATTTTAATGACTGCTCTAACAACAATTCTCGGTTTATTACCTATGGCTTTTGCCACCGGTGAAGGCAGTGAACTAACTGTACCAATGGCTGTAACGATAATAGGCGGTTTAATTTCATCCACATTTTTAACGCTTTTTGTCCTTCCCATTATATATACAGTGTTTTCAAAACCATCGTCACTGCCGAGCCAAGAACGGTTTACTGCAGCTACAAAAGATAACTAATCTGTAAGTGATTCTTTATCCAAGAGGAAGCCCTTAAAACATTTATTGTTTAAGGGCTTCCTTTTTTATACAACTGTTATCAGCTAAAAGTTATCTATCTAAATTTAGTTTCTAGGTTTAGGGTTTTGGCGTTCAAGAGATACTATAGCTGAGGTGAGCGATAATATGATTACATGGATAAAGCATTATAAATATACAATTTTAGCCATTTTACTGCTGGTACTTCTACCTTTCATAGTTGTATTTATTACAGGACTATCGACTATGCAACAATTTGAACTCGAGCTGCCAATGGAAGCAGCTGTAATCTTTGATCGCGAAGGAGAACTCATAGGTTCTTTAGGAAAAGCAGGACGATTTATTACACTGCAGGAAATTCCGACTGCACTAAAAGATGCAGTTATTGCTGTAGAAGATAGTCGGTTTTATAAACATTCAGGAGTTGATATTATCGGGATAACCAGAGCTTTTTTTGCCAATATCCGAGCAAAAAAAACAGTACAGGGAGGCAGCACAATTACCCAACAAACAGTTAAAAACCTATTTCTTCACCCAAAACGCACCCTAGCACGTAAACTGCAGGAAATGGCGCTAGCCCTGTTGTTGGAAACCCGTTATTCCAAAGATCAAATCTTAGAACTTTATCTGAATACATCATACTTTGGAGAGGGAGCATATGGAGTTGAAAATGCTGCTCAAATATTTTTTGGTAAAACAGTTTCAAAATTAACTATCGGAGAAAGCACATTACTTGCCGGGTTACTAAAAGCTCCTTCCGCTTTTTCACCTTATGCTAATCTTGACAAAGCCATTAAACGCCGCAATACTGTTATCGATAGAATGATTGCTGTAGACTTAATCGAATCTAAGAAAGCCGCCCAAGCAAAAACGGAAGCAGTACAACTTAAAAAGCTTACGGGCGGAACAGCTCGTTACTTTCTCAATTGGATCAGCTCCCTTTTAGTTGATAAATTTGGCGAATATCAAGTATTTAATAACGGTTTGCGCGTTCATACCACGCTTGATTTGGAAATGCAAAAAATAGCTGAAGAAATATTTTATGGACAAGATAATCAGGGTGCACTAATAGCATTGGAGCCCTATACCGGAGATGTACTAGCATTAGTTGGTGGACGTAATTATATTGAAAGCCAGTTTAATCGGGCTGTATCTGCAAAAAGGCAGCCGGGCTCAGTGTTTAAGCCGGTTATTTATGCTGCAGCTGTAAAGGAAGGATGGCAGGTAAACTCAATTGTAGAAGACATTCCAAGAGAATATGCCGAATATCAGCCGGATAATTACGAAGAGGCTTATTGGGGTCCTGTAACAATGAAACATGCTATAGCTTTTTCTTTAAATAACGCTGCAGTTTGGACTCTAAACAAAATTGGTATTCCTAGGGTATTTGCTTTTTCTAAACAGATGGGAATAAACCTAATGGCTGAGGATGGTAATTTAGCCCTAGCTTTAGGCGGGTTGACACAAGGTTTAACTCCGCTGCAGATGACTGCGGCCTTTGTGCCATTTTCAAATGGCGGTGCTTATTTTACACCTGATCCTATACTTAAGGTACTGGATCTTGAGGGAAACATTATATTGGAAAGAAAACCAGACAGAAAACAAGTATTAACGCCACAGCAGGCATATTTAATGACAGATATGCTCCGGGCAGTAATGCAATACGGAACAGGGGAAAATGTGCCAGTTGAACGGCCTTCAGCCGGAAAATCAGGTACTACCAATGAACAAAAAGATTTATGGTTTGTTGGTTACACACCTGATATTGTTGTAGGAGTATATATCGGAAATGATGATAACACATCAGTAGAAGGATATGGCGGTGCAGTTGCAGGACCTATTTGGGCGGAGTTTATCAATCGCGCCCTCGCCGATATGCCTCCGAGAGAATTTCCCATTCCCTCAAAAATCGTTAAAGATATAATGATCGACATTTTTACCGGCCTACTCGCTAATGAGCGGTGTGCATGGACTGAATTAGATGTTTTTATTGAGGGGACAGTCCCCACTGAACAGGCTCCTTGTGCCATTTTACCAAAAGCTCCAACTCCAAAATTACCTTCTGCGCCCACAGAAGAACCTGAACCTGCTCCCGAAGAGCCGGTGCCGGCACCTGAACCCACACCTAAGCCTGAGAAGCCGATTCCTGAACCTGAACCCACACCTGAGCCTGAGGAGCCGATTCCTGAACCTGAAGAGCCGATTCCCGAACCTGAACCCACACCTGAGCCTGAGAAACCGGCTCCCAAACCTGAACCAATGGAAAATCAATAAAAAAACCCCGGAAATTCCGGGGTCGTTAATTTTAAAATGTTTATCGTTTGGAGAATTGCGGAGCTTTGCGTGCTTTCTTCAAACCATATTTTTTTCGTTCTTTCATTCTCGGATCTCGAGTGAGAAATCCTGCTTTTTTCAACGAACTGCGCAATTCCTCATCGACTTCTAATAGTGCTCTGGCAATACCATGACGAACAGCACCTGCTTGACCCGTAGTTCCGCCTCCATTAACGTTAGCTATAACATCATATTTAGTCTCATTATTAGTCAATGTTAATGGTTGACGAGCGAGTTTGCACAGCACCGCCCTTCCAAAATACTCCTCGATATCTCGCCCATTAACGATAATCTTACCACTTCCGGGCAATAACCTGACTCGAGCAACGGATGTCTTTCTGCGTCCTGTACCATAATATGTTTCCGTACTTGTCACTGCACTCACTATTATTAAGCCCTCCTCTCTTAAATATCTAGATTCACAGGCTGTTGAGCTTCATGCGGATGCTCATTCCCAGCATATACTCGTAATTTTTTATACATTTTTCGTCCCAACGCGTTATGAGGTAGCATACCCCATACAGCTTTTTTTAACAATTCTTCCGGACGTTTGCCTTTAAGGATCTCTCCAGCTGTTTTAACTTTGATACCACCCGGATATCCGCTATGCCGATAATATAATTTATCCTGAAGCTTATTTCCAGTTAACTTTATCTTTTCAGCATTAATGACAATAACATAGTCTCCAGTATCCACATGTGGCGTATATGTTGGTTTATGCTTTCCACGTAAAACACCGGCAATTTGAGACGCTAAACGTCCTAAAGTCTTATCAGCCGCATCAACTATATACCACTGTCTTTCTACAGTTTCATTGGCGGCCATATACGTCTTCATGATATTCCCTCCATATTAACATATCCTTTATCATATCCACACCTCATTGAAATTGTACGGGGCTTGGACAACTTCAATTAAGGAAGTTTCCTAAAATCATACACTTCATTTTACTTGACTAATGGCAATATGTCAAGTAAAACAAGGCTTTTAGTATTGGATTTTCTCTAAAAATAATCCGCGAGCCGGTGCGGTTACACCCGCTTGTGTTCGATCCTTTGATTTGAGAATCCTTTTTATCGAGTCAACATCTCTTCTGCCTAATCCAATCTCTACCAAAGTCCCTACCATATTTCGTACCATATAATACAGAAACCCATCTGCTGTAAAACGCAGTTTTGCAGCGTTACCCAACACCTCTAGATCAAAGCTGCTGATAGTGCGAACTGTCGACTTAACACTACTGCCACTGGCAGTAAAAGCGGCAAAATCTTGAGTCCCTTCAAGATACTTCCCTGCAGTTAACATATTATCCCACACTGGTAGTTTTTTTAGCCACCAACAATAATTGCGTTTAAATACAGATTCCACTAATCCGTATTCAATTAAATAAAGGTATGTTTTAGTAGCTGCATCATAGCGAGAATGAAAATCATCATGTACCAACGAAGCTGTCTTTACTCTAATATCTTTTGGCAGCAGACTATTTAAGGCTGTCGGCAGCTTTTCTACGGGGACAGTTAAGTTACTGCGAAAATTCACCACTTGACTAAGTGCATGCACGCCGGCATCTGTACGTCCCCCACCGATAATCTTGACCTGCTTTTTAGCTATTTGAGCAATTGCCTCTTCTAAACAGCCTTGAATTGTAATAATCCCGCCTTTTTGAATTTGGAACCCATGGTAATTAGTTCCTTCATATTCAACTATCAGTTTATAATTGGACATTTCAAAACACCTATAAGTAAATACTGCCCACAATCACTAGAGCAGTTATAATAATTAAAACTAAAAAATCATAATAAGTAAACTTAAGCACTCTGAACTTTGTTCTGCCTTCACCACCGCGATATCCTCTAGCCTCCATGGCAATTGCCAAATCATCAGCACGCCGAAATGCGTTTACAAAAAGCGGAATAAGAATGGGTACCAAGCTTTTAGCCCTTTGAAATATATTTCCACTTTCAAAATCAGCACCGCGAGCCATTTGGGCTTTCATAATTTTATCTGTTTCCTCTAAAAGAGTAGGAATAAATCTCAGTGCAATTGTCATCATCATTGCCAGCTCATGGGCGGGGAAACCAAGCTTTTTCAAAGGAGTCATCAGACTCTCAATTCCATCAGTTAATAAAATTGGTGACGTTGTTAAAGTTAGTATTGATGTCCCCAGTACTAATAAAATAAGCCGCAGCCCCATCATCAATCCTCGGGTTAAACCTTCATAAGTAACCTTAAGAAATCCAATTTTAAAAATTACCCGACCTTCGGTCATAAAGAAGTGTAAAGAAAGAGTTAAAATAATAATTACTAACAATGGTCTAATCCCGCGTAAAATAAACTTTACCGGTATCTTAGATAACAAAACTGCAGTAAATATAATAGCTGCTGCCAAACCATAACCAAAAAATGAGTTCACTAAAAATAAGAGCGAAATAAATAATACTGTAATTAAAATCTTTGTTCTCGGATCCAGCCGATGAATAACGGATTCACCCGGAATATATTGTCCAATGGTAATATTCTTTATCATGGTTTACTTATTCTCCAATAATTTTACTATTTCACTTTCAGCATCTTCAATAGTATACAAATCAGAGCTTACATTACAACCCCTCAATTTCAGCTCATTAAGTAAACGAGTCATGTGCGGAACACCTAACCCAATTTTCTCTAGATAGCCTGCCTGACTAAATACTTCTTTCGGGGTGCCAACCAATGCAACCTTACCTTGAACCAATACTACTAGCCGAGTGGCAAAGCGGGCCATATCCTCCATATTATGGCTTATCAAGATAATTGTAGTATTTCCCTTTTGATGCAGTCTTGAAACCTGCTTTAGTATCTCATCGCGACCTTTAGGATCCAAACCGGCTGTTGGTTCATCTAAAATCAGGAA
>JAAZMN010000116.1 GCA_012798795.1 Bacillota bacterium
CTGCCTTGCTCCAAGCTGTATTTGCTCCAAAAGGAAACCCGATTACAGTACAGACCGCAGTCGAACTATCCGCTAATAACCGAGCAGCTGGCCTTACATAGCACGGATTAACACAAATAGAAGCAAAACCATACTGCTTCGCTTCTTCAATCATTATTTTAATCTGTTGAAAACTAGCTTCAGGTTTTAACAGAGTATGATCAATATATTTGGCCATTTGATTGTCTATCTGCGTTTGATAGTTAAATGGATAAATCTTAGGAATAGTAACATTTGCTTTTTGAGCTTTTAAAGCCGATTCCAAGTCAGAAAATTGCTCATCAAACCATTGTTGATCCAAAAACTCACCCCCTAAAGTCTAATCTTCGCAGACCTTATATGTCATTTATTCGTCGTTTCCATAATGTAATCCTTTTTCGGTATATTTTCGTGGGTTTAGGGCGTAATTATCAAATCCACAGGTTGATCCCAAGGAAATACCGGGATATCTATGAGAAACGGCGGATAACAAAACCCAATCTTATAACCTGACACCTGCGGTAAAAACCGATCGTAGTAGCCGCCGCCATATCCTATCCGGTAACCCTGCTGGTTAAAAGCTAAACCTGGCACAATTATTATATCAATCACTTTTGGCGATACAGCCTCATCTTTTATCGGCTCATATATTCCCCAAAAGCTGAGCTCTAATTCTTTTTTATTCATTATCTCCACAGCTATTATTTCTTGCGGATATTTACAGACTTTTGGGACCGCTACTCTTTTACCCTGCTCCCACGCTTTTGTTAAAATAGGCCAAGTATCAACTTCGCTGCCAAAAGCAAGGTAAAGCATAATCCATTCAGCTTGAGCATACTCTGCTAAACTCCAAAACTTATTATGAATCTGCTGATCCCAAGATTGTCGCAGTATCGGATCTACTGCGTCCCGCTGTTTTCTTAATTTTTCACGTAATTTTGGCTTCTCCATAATAACCCCTACTTACTTATTCCGGCATTAACAATGAAACTGCAGTGCGCTCAAGATTCAAGCCCTCAATTAGAAATTGATTAACGTCATCAACCGTTAAATCATTGATTACTTCAGGAATATCAAGAAAATTAGTCCCATTGAAAAGATGAGATACAAAACTGTTAGCGATGTATTCCAAGGAATTGAAAGATGCTAGATAATTACCTAAAACATAACGTTTCATCCGGTCTACATCATCCGTGTTTAACTGCTCCTTTTGGATGTTTATAATTGCTTCCCTTAGTGTTTCATCTAACTTTTTTGGTTGATCGGTTTCACCGCCGACAATTGAAAATGCATATTGAGGTGCTGCCTGAAAACTTGCACCAAAAGAATCATCAATTAGGCCTGAATTGTAAAGGCGCTCGTAAACCAAGGAACTTTTGGCGGCAATTTTACGCCAAATCATGTGCATGGCAAATTGCTGTTTTAGCAGCTCTTTACCAGCCTGTCGCGAATTGTCTTTAAACCCTAAATAATAACGAGGCCGAGAAACATTTAATTTTTGTTCGATAAATGGCCGGGCAATAGTCGGCGGTTCTTTAGGATAAATTCGCTTAATTTCTTTCTCTTGATACTGCCAATTGGCAGTATGTTCGCGAACTAAATTAATTATTTGTGCACTATCCACATCACCAATTACAAATAAAACCATATTTTTTGGTTGATAGAACAAATGATAACACTCCAGCAATAAATCAACCGTTATCTTTTGAATTGAATCAACAGTCCCACCCACATCTATAACAATAGGGTGTTTGTGATAAAGCCCACTGAGTAAGTTGCTGTAAATACGCCGAGCTGGATGATCATCATACATCCGCAGTTCCTGCTCAATAATGCCCTTTTCTTTCTCCACATTCTCTTTGGTTAAATAAGGAGTCTGCACAAACCGTAATAGCTCTGCCAATGCTTCAAGAAAATACTCCGTTGTAGAAAATAAATATGAAGTCATTGTATAGCTGGTAAATGCATTTACATTGGCTCCAAATTGTGCGAACCGTTCAAATACATGTCCTTCTTTTTCTTCAAATAA
>JAAZMN010000117.1 GCA_012798795.1 Bacillota bacterium
AGCCATCCTGTATCTGAACAAATCCTGCAGCCTGTTCCTTTACACATGATACAAGAAACATCAACTTCCGCACTAGGCTCCGTAAAAGGAAAATAACTAGGTCGAAATCGAATTCTAGTTCCTGAACCAAACATTTTCTTAGCAAAAACCTGTAATGTTCCCTTAAGATCGGCAAAAGTAATACCTTTATCGATGAGTAAACCTTCTACTTGATGGAACATAGGTGAATGGGTCACATCAGCATCCGAACGATATACTTTACCGGGAGCTATAATTCTTACCGGTGGTTCTTGTTTTTCCATTACATGAATCTGTACCGGTGAAGTTTGACTCCGCAGCAGATAATCATCAGTTATATAAAAAGTATCCTGCATATCACGAGCTGGATGATGTTTAGGGATATTCAAGGCTTCAAAATTGTAATAATCTGTCTCTATTTCCGGTCCTTCAACAACCTGATAGCCCATGGAAATAAAAACCTGTTTAATGTCATTTAAAACCAGAGTTAAAGGATGATAACGTCCGCGCATTGGTTTGCGACCCGGCAGAGTTATATCTTGATATTCACGAATCAACTTATCTTCTTGTTCTTTAGCTATCAGCTCAGCTTCTTTTTGGTTCCATAATTCTTCCAGTTCATTTTTAAGTTGATTTACCATTTGTCCCACTTTGGGCCTATTCTCCGGTGAAACCTGCCCCATGCTGCGTAAAAGAGATGTAACCTCACCCTTCTTTCCTAGATATTTAGTTCGTGCCGACTTTAGTTCCTGCAAACTGTTTACTTTTTCGCAGATAACAACTGCTTTTGCTTTTACAGATAAAATTTTATCACGCATGTTATACCTCCAAATATCATTAATAATATCCACAAAAAAACTTTTTACATCCTTTTAGAGACGCAAAAAGTTTTACGCGGTACCACCCTAGTTGATTATAATAGAATAATCCACTCATATTTCCGTTAACGGTGGAAAACCGGCATAGTCTACTCCGAGTTCAACCAGCAGTTCCAGAGTGAATTTCAACTATCTTATAACTTGATAAGCTCTCAGTCCACGGCCTATCTTTCCTGTAGTTTCCAATAGTATACTTGTCTCCTTCATCACATTTAATTATATCATTGTTCAGATTTATTTTTAATGCAATGTCCTAATTGTTAAAGCACATAACTGCTTGTAAAGTAAATACGCCGTCACGGAACCGGTGGCCATAAAAATCTTCCACACTACTTTAGGTGTCAAATTCATTCTCTTACCACCCTTTCCCCACCATGATACCCTAATTATAACACATACCGAAAAGGGTTACAACTATTCCTGTATTCTCTGCCTTAAAGCTTCGTATAACAACACTGCAGCTGCTACCGCCGCATTCAAAGACTCTACAGAAGGCGCTTGGGGAATATATACCCGCTGCTCTGCATAGTTTATAAAATGATGTGAGACTCCATTGGCTTCATTACCTATTACTAAAGCGACAGGTTTGCGAAAATTACAGTTATAATATTCTACTGCTCCCTTAATTTCAGAGATAATTAACTCTAATCCTAGAGCTTGAGTGTAAGTGATACATTCCTCAGCAGACATAACAGTAAACGGGACTTGAAGAATTGCTCCCATTGAACCACGAACTACTTTGGGATTAAACAGATCTACTGTACCCTTAACCAGCCATATTCCATCAATCGCAGCAGCTAAAGCAGTACGCAAAATTGAACCTAAATTACCGGGATCTTGAATCCGATCTATTACTAACACTATCCCTTTGTTCATGTTTTTCCGCCAATCAATGACTGGCTGTGGCTGCTTAACTACCGCCAAAACTCCTTGACTGTTCTCAGTTGCACAGATTTTTGAAAACACATGATTATTACATGAATATACAGCAATCCCTCGCTCTTTAAGGGAACTAACTAGTCCTTTTCCCCGATCAGTCTCCAATAACTTATTAGCATAGTACAGCTCACGAATGTTGTTTGTCTGAGTCATGTCCTCGACTAACCGTATACCCTCAGCAATAAAAAGCCCATGTTGATCACGGTAATTTCTGCGATGTAATCGTTTTACAAACTTAATTCGTTCATTATGTATGCTGGTAATATCCACTTAAATGAACCCCTTTAACCAAATTAATAAATATCCGGGATACTCTTACCCCCGGATATAAATCTATTGATTATTAACTTATGCTTGTTTTACTTGTTTCGCAACTGTTACCAATTCACTGAATGCTTCAGCATCATTGACAGCAAGATCTGCTAACATTTTACGATTAATTTCAACGCCATTTGCTTTTAGGCCTGATATAAAACGACTGTATGACATACCATTATTTCTTGCGGCAGCGTTAATCCGTGTTATCCATAATCGACGAAAATTGCGCTTCTTAACCCGCCGATCTCTATAAGCATAGGCCATAGATTTTAACACCTGCTCATTTGCAGGCCGATATAGTTTACTTTTGGAACCATAGTATCCTTTAGCAAATTTCAATGTTTTTTTATGGCGCTGACGTGTTACAGTACCACCCTTAACTCTTGACATGACTCTATCCTCCAATCCTTACTTTTAACCATACGGCAGCATACGATTAACTCTTTTTTTGTCATTATCACTGATAACTTGGCTATGCCGCAATTGGCGCTTTCTTTTTGCAGACTTTTTTTCTAAAATATGACCCTTATGAGAACGGTTCTTCATTATTTTGCCAGTACCGGTTACCTTAAAACGCTTTGCTGCTCCTCTATGAGTCTTCATTTTAGGCATAAAATCCCTCCTTAACTAGGACGTACAATTGTTACTAGCAATTCTCGTCCGCTGTTGTTTTACTTACTTTTTCAGTTTCTGCTGTTTTAGTGTTACCTGTTTTGGTTTCTTCGGTTTTCGGAACCAGAATCATAATCATGTTTTTACCTTCCAATTTAGGCACACGTTCAACAACACCTGAGTCTTTTACTCGTTTGGCTAATTCATCTAGTTTTTGTTTGGCAATTCCAGTATGAACTATCTCCCGACCGCGAAAACGAATTGTTACTTTCACTTTATTTCCTGCTTTTAAAAACCTATCCACACTGCGAATTTTAACATTAAAATCATGATCATCAATTTTCGGACTCATACGTATCTCTTTGACACTAATAACTTTTTGTTTTTTCTTAGCCTGTTTTTCGCGTTTACTCTGCTCATATTTATGTTTACCATAATCCATGATCCGGCATACACTTGGTTTAGCATTAGGTGCAACTTCTACTAAATCTAATCCTCTTTCCAGTGCAATCCGTATTCCTTCGCGAACAGTCATAACTCCTAACTGCTGTCCTTGATCATCAACGACCCTGATCTCCCGAGAGCGAATCTCCTCGTTAATTCTTAATTCACTGCTAATGAACATCACCCCTTAATTAAAATAAAAAACGGATAGCATCAGCCACCCGCACATAGTAAACACGACTTTTTACCAAGTTATCATTACTTGTTTTCTAACCCTGAGAACTTATTTGTTACAAGGTGAGAAGCGGTGACTTCTTCTTTACGTCTGTTAGTATACCACAGGCTATACAACCCGTCAAGCTACAATGTTTTTGAGTTTATTTCTTCAGCAATATTATCAGTAAATTCATCTAAAGATACAGTGCCTAAATCGCCTTCTTCTCGTGAGCGAACAGCAACCGAATTGTTCTCCTTTTCCTGATCACCGACAATCAGCATGTAAGGTATTTTCTGCATCTGGGCTTCGCGAATTTTATAACCGAGCTTTTCATTTCTTTGATCAATCTCCAGACGAATGCCCTTTCCGCTCAATTGATCAGCAACTACAGTGGCGTATTCATGGTGGCCTTGTGCAATTGGTATAACTCTAACCTGTACAGGGGCTAACCAGGTTGGGAAAGCACCGGCAAAGTGTTCAATTATAATCCCAATAAATCTCTCAATGCTGCCAAAAACTACGCGATGAATCATAACCGGTCGATGTTTTTCTCCATCTTGCCCAACATAAGTCAAGTCAAATCTCTCAGGCATTTGAAAATCCAGTTGAATCGTGCCGCACTGCCAGGTCCTACCTAAACAATCTTCTAAATGAAAGTCAATTTTCGGTCCGTAAAACGCACCGTCTCCCTCATTCAAAATATACTCATAGCCATTTTCTTCTAAAGCTGCTTTTAGAGCATTAGTGGCCACCTCCCAGTCCTCATCGGAACCCATGCTGTTTTCCGGGCGAGTGGAAAGCTCCATGTGATATTTAAAACCAAAAACACTATAGAATTTATCGATAAAAGCTATCAAATCAGTAATTTCATCCTTGATCTGCTCTGGAAGCATAAAAATATGTGCATCATCTTGAGTAAAGTTGCGAACTCTCATTAGGCCATGGAGCACACCCGACAATTCATGCCGATGAACTAATCCTAATTCACCTAAACGTAAGGGTAAATCCCGATAAGAATGCATTTTGTTCTTATACACTAACATTCCACCCGGACAATTCATAGGCTTAATGGCATAATCTTCTCCGTCTATTTTCGTAAAATACATGTTTTCTTTGTAATGGTCCCAATGACCTGAACGATGCCAGAGATTCTGATGCAGAATAATCGGTGTAGAGATTTCTAAATAGCCGGCTTTTTTATGCTCTTCACGCCAAAAATCAATAAGAGTGTTCCGTAGTTCCATGCCTTTTGGTAATAGAAACGGAAAACCGGGTCCTTCCTCCAGTAGAACAAACAGCTCCAATTCTCTGCCTACTTTTCTATGATCCCGTTTTTTAGCTTCTTCCATCCGCTTTAAATAAGCATCCAAATCTGATTTCTTAAAGAAAGCTGTACCATAAATTCGCTGCAGCATGGGCTTTGAATCATCACCACGCCAATAAGCACCGGCTACACTTAGTAATTTAAAAGCTTTAATCCGGCCGGTACTGGACAAATGAGGGCCTCTGCAGAGGTCAAAAAAATCACCCTGTTGGTAAATAGACACTTCATTATCTAAGTCGGCAATCAATTCTAATTTATAATTATCATTACGCTCTTTAAACAACTGAGCTGCTTCGTCTTTAGAAACTTCAAAACGTTTTACAGGTAAGTCGTCGGCAATAATCTTGTGCATCTCTGCCTCAATTGTCTCTAAGTCCTCTGGCGTAATTGAGTGACCTAAGTCAAAATCATAATAGAACCCATTTTCGATTGTCGGGCCAATAGCTAATTTCGCATCAGGCCAAAGGCGTAACACTGCCTGTGCCATCACATGTGCTGTAGTATGACGCAAAACATCGATTCCCTCCGGGCTGTCTATGGTCACAACCGAATAAGTACCATCAGCATTAATTGGATATTGTAGATCGACTAAATCCCCGTTATAACGACCGCATACTGCATCTTTAGCTAATCGAGGACTAATCTGATAAGCTACTTCTTGAACGGTTGTTCCCTTCTTCACCTGCATAATTGAGTCATCTGGTAATTTTAAGTTAATATAATTCACAGCCTCACTCCTCGAAATCAAAATATAAAAAAACCTCGTCATAATGGGACGAGAATACGGTTCCATTATTTCAATATATCAACTAGGATAGTCTTTTTTCCAATATTTGTCAAGATCATTAGATTGAATATCCCCAGTAAACGAACAATGCCTGAATTATACCGATAAAAAAACCCAGTACGGCTCCTAATAATTCAATATGTTTTAATTCAGTAGATGATATACCTTTAATTAACTCTTCTAATTGGTCCAAATCGAATGACTGGATTTTTTCTTCTACTAGTGTTCCAAGGCAAGCAGTCTGCTTTACTTTTTCCATAGTACTTACGGCAACTTGTCCGATTATCTGTTCTGATTCTCGCTGAATAATATCTTTTAAATAATCTCTAATAAGAGTTTTCATACTCTGGGGTAAAATCCGCGGCAGAATTTCAATAAGTCGTTGATCAACATAATGTGTTACAGCATCTACCAAATGTTTTTGGTAATCATTATTATCAATGTGTGCCAATACTTCATCAATTGGCAATAAATTCTCATCAATAGCTTGTCCAATGCTTACAGCTAATTCACTGCGGCGCTTTGGTAATAATCCAATGAATTCAAATGATGTCAGAGGAAT
This sequence comes from Bacillota bacterium, assembly GCA_012798795.1. Classification (GTDB taxonomy): domain Bacteria; phylum Bacillota; class Limnochordia; order Darwinibacteriales; family DTU012; genus JAAZMN01. The sequence goes on from JAAZMN010000117.1 coordinate 6,100, forward strand.
TCGAATTGGTTTCTTTGGCCAAAAAAGCATTTTTATAGCAACTACATTTGTCAACCACCCGATTAAACCTCCCAGAACCGGCATGATAATCCACGTAATACTCATGACTGTTATTTCCCTTTTTTCCATTTGCAAAAATTTCGGCAGATTACACAATCATCACAGAATAAAACTCGGTTTTTGCCAAAAATGCTTAAGATTGTCTGTCCGGCACGACTGCTGGCTTGACAAATGTGCAATATAATTTTTGCAGGTGCGATTGATATCAAAGCACTGATCAATAAATCTTCAAAATCAAGTTCATTATGGCCTATCTCGAGAATAATTCCTTCTAAATAATCCATCTCAATTAGATTACCATCTTGATCTAGAATCTTAAATCTATCAGAATTTCCTATTATTACATTCACCATCTCTACCTTAGGTTCCTGCAGTTCTACAAAATAACGCAATAACTTAATAAACTCTTGATATTCACGATGAATAAGATATGCATCTACAGCCGAATCCACAGTTTTACATAAAAAATGCCAATAATCCTTAGTCCTAAACCGAACAAAACCCTCCAAATTGATCTGATTATTTGTGATTAGGTGATCTGCTAACGCTCGATATACACTGTGATATAAACTACGCGGACAGCTGGTCAACAGTTTACAGGCATATACTAAAATCTCCTGATGTTCTTCTCGATCAAAATAGCCGTAATTCAACTGCAGTATTTTCTTTAACCATAAGTATGACAGTTGATTAAAGATTAATCTAGCAAGAATATTCATTACCTTTGATTTAAATCGAAATCCGGATTCTCCAGGTAAATCCAAACAAGTATATAAACCCTCCGAACGCCAATTAACAGCATTAAACTCCTTATATAGGATTTCTTTTAAAGGTTCAATAATCTGATTTGTGACACTAATTGTTAATGACGACATGGTTTCTTCACCTACCCTTCCTAGTATATGTTGGACATATAACAGTATTCCTGGACCAATAGCTACAGCATAGGCAGAAGATGTTTAATTGACTGACGGTTAGTTAAAACTTGTGAAAACAAATCCCCTTTGGCCTGCAATCGTTCAGGCAGAGTCAGTAGATTAAAATCTAATGGTTTTATGTATTTTAGTTCTTCCCATAAAACAGGTGTAGAAACAGGTGCTCCCGGAAGTGGTCTTAAGCTGTATACTCCTACTATTGTCTTGCCCGGTAAGTTCTGCAGGTGATCAACATATACTCCGTAACGGTTTTTTACCAAACGTTCGCCGGTAACTTTATCTGGATAAAACCTTACCAATATCTCACCAATAAATTCTACTAATCTAACGATCTGCTTAAATGTACAGCCGGCTGTTAAAGGAATATAGATATGAATTCCGGTTGCTCCCGATGTCTTAGGATATCCCCGCAGGCCTAATTCTTGTAGTACTACTCTTATTTTCAAGGCTATCTCTACAGCTTCTGAAAACCCTAAAGGTGCTGTCGGATCAAGATCGATAATGGCATAACTGGGTTGATCCGGCTGATCAATTTGATAACTTGTTGGATGAATCTCTATCACAGCCTGGTTAGCCAACCAAAGTAGAACTGCAAGATCATTGCACAAAATATAATTTATTCTTCGATTTTCCGTCAATTCCTCATAAGTTTCAATCCAATCCGGAGCATATTTAGGGCAGTTTTTCTGATAAAATCCTTTAGCGGCTATTCCATTTGGATATCGAGTTACAGTTAATGGTCTCTGATTCCAATGCTTTAGGGCATATGGTGCTGCAATGATATAATATTGAATTAAATCTGCTTTTGTGATTTTTGGTTCAGTCCAAAGAATTTTGTCTAAATTTGTTACTGAAATCATTTTACCATCAATTTCTAATTGCTGTTCTGTTTTCATTTTTCATTTATCACTCTTATAAACACATTCTACTGGTAATTTATCATCTCTTAATCTGATAAAACTTGGTTGGCGTAGTCTACCGTCCTTTGTAAATTCTAAATACTCGACGGTGGCAACTAATATAGGTTTTACCCATACTGCACGATTTAATTCGCTAGGTATCAGTTTTAGAGGACATTCGATGGATGCAATCCTCTTAAGACCTACCAATAATGTTTTATTTTCTTGCTGTGAAAACCCCGTGCCTACACTGCCAATATAATTGAGAGTGTTTTGGTCATATTGGGCCAAAATCAGTGATTTAAATCCATAGATTCCGGGAAGATAGCCAACAATAACAGCATCTAATTCTCGACGATTCTTAATTTTTAACCATTTTCTGCTGCGAATTCCAGGAGAATAACAGCTGTTTTTCTTTTTGGCCATCATCCCCTCTAATTCTTGTTCAGTGATAGCCTTAAAAAAATTCACACCTTGATTTTCCACCGCATGCGAAAAAATAACTCTGGTTAGTTCGTAATTTTTACTAAAAAACTCTGCTAATTGGCGTCTCCGTTCTACCAACGGTTGAGCTAAGAGTGGTTTTTTATTTATATACAGTAAATCAAAAACAACAAAGATACCGTATTCACGATTTTTCTTGTACTGTAATTTTGAAAAACTTGGCTTACCAGCAGAATCCAGCATTATCAGCTCTCCGTCAAGCACACAGTGTTCTTTGATTGATTTTAAATCTGTAGCAATTTCTAAAAAATGCCTTGTTATATTCTGACAATTACGGCTGTAAAGTCTAATTTCATCATCACAATATGCTAAGCAGCGATAACCATCCCATTTGATTTCAAAGAAATAATCACTAGAATCAAATGGTTCATGATGGTTAACTGCCATCATGGGTTTAATTGGTTTTAGATACTGCATGTTTCTTTCCCTTACTTATTCTTTGCTTTTCTGCTTGAGCTTCGGCAGCTTGTAAAGAAGCCTCTAACGCAGTCATTAGATCAACAATTTGACCCTTAGCTTGCTGTGGCATAGCTGTAACAGTCTCTTTTCCTGCAATTTTTTTCTCAATCATTTCTAGAAGAGCAGTGCGGTATTCATTGGTGAACTTTTCCGGTTGAAATGATGTGGAAAGACTGGTAATTAATGATACAGCCATTTCCAGCTCTTTATCGGACATTTCCAGTTCTTGCCCGGTTTGTAACTCATTTGCTTGGCGAATCTCCGCCGGGAAAAATATCGTCTCCATAGTTAGAACATTGGTATACACACGAATCACTGCCAAGACCTGCTTTGAACGAATTACTACTTTCGCTACAGCAATTTTACCGGTTTTTTCCATGGCCTGTTTTAACAGTTGATAAGCCTTAGCCCCAGTTTGTGCACTTTCAAGATAATATGTTTTGTCAAAATAAATTGGATCGATCTCGGATAAATCCACAAAATCTATAATGTCAATTGTCTTAGTTGCTTCAATTGCCACTCCGGCAAAATCTTCTTCAGTTAATATTACATATTGTCCCTTAGCGTATTCAAAACCCTTAACTATTTCTTCTGCAGTCACCTCTCTTTGACAGCCGGGACAAGTTTTTTGATATCGAATCGGAGTATGACATTTTTCATGTAGATAGTTGAATTTAATATTTTGACGTTCAGTTGCCGCATATAATTTAACAGGAATATTCACCAGACCAAAGCTGATGGCTCCACTCCACAAACTACGCATCACAGATTCCTCCTTTATATCTATTCTCTACGATCATCTACAACTTTAACCGTGCTTATCATATCCTTGCTTGGAAATAAAAAAAGGATAGAATCTTGGTAATATCTATCCTTAAAAGAAAAAAACCGGCAGCTGCCGGTTTGATTTTTTTTTGGAGGCGGCACCCAGATTTGAACTGGGGATGGAGCTTTTGCAGAGCTCTGCCTTACCGCTTGGCTATGCCGCCACAATAAGTATTTTACCATCTTCCGCCTGACGTGTCAAGGTATCACACTCACCCAGCTGCTGCCATATAGTAATGCGAAAGGGTGAAATAATGTGCATCTATTTTCTGTAATATTGTTAGCAATAACTGTTAGTTTTGATTCTCTTGCTATCGGAATATCCTATGGAATATCACAGATAATAATTCCTAGCCTCTCTAAAATATTGTTAAGCATGGTTTCGGGGCTGATTATTCTTGTAGCTATGGTAATTGGTAAGTTTTCATTAGGATGGATATCTTTATCACATACACAAACCATCGGAGGAATTATTTTAATCGGTATCGGTGTTTATAATATTTGGCGGGTAAGCCAACCACAACATGAAGACATGACTATAACCGGTAACAATCCATCTGAGGAGCAAATCCTACATAGATTTCGGATGATATTAAAAGAACCTCTGATTGCGGATTACGATGATTCCAATACTCTTTCAATCCAGGAAGGTTTTCTACTCGGTATTGCTTTATCATTAGATGCATTAGCCTGTGGAGTCGCAGCTGCTGTTATGAGATTTTCTCCATTATCTACAGCAGTATCCGTAATGATCGCAAATTATGTATTTATTAGTCTTGGCCTAAAATATGGTAAGAAATGGCAGAAATGGCTGATAACAAGTACTGTAAAATTTTATCCGGGTTTAATAATTATTCTTATTGGAGTAATAAAAATTTTTCTTTAACTCACTGGAGAAATATTCCGGCAAAATTTTGAATAAAACAGCTTTTTAGTGGAGACTATATATATAGGTGATAAGCCGAGCAGCTTTCACTACCTATTTTTAAATCGATGTCAAAACAGCTTAAGGTGTCTACATTTAAATCTTAGACTGTATTGCTTATCGCCGTCACATCGATTAAAGATAGGCAGATGCAGCAATTAAACGTGCATTGTCTGCACTAGAGGTATCAATTACAAAGTGAAAACGCTTAAAATCAAATAATGCTTCTAGGATTTACCCAGACTACCTTAAGCTTAAAAAGGAGGAGCCCGACGGCTCCTCCTTTGCTTTTATCGTTATTTGTTTATGCAGCACTTGAATCTGCTGCTTCATTTTCTTTAGGCAAAACCAGATTAAGTATAATACCCACTATAGTCGCCAGTGCCATTCCTGCTAAGTTAAAGCGCCCTATAGTAATCTGTGCACCTCCAATACCTAATACTAATATAACTGAAGAAATAATTAGATTCCTCTTATCAGAAAAATCTACTCCACTTTCGACTAAAGTACGTAGTCCAGATGAAGCAATGATCCCAAACAGAACCATTGATACACCGCCCATAACGGGTTCGGGAATTGTCATGATTAATGCACCAAATTTACCAAAAAATGAAAGCAAAACTGCAAGAACTGCTGCTGTAATAACTACCCAAACACTATAAACTCCTGTAATAGCCAGCACTCCTACATTTTCACCATAAGTCGTATTTGGTGGACCGCCAAATAAACCTGCTAAAGCTGTGGCCAACCCGTCACCTAACAGCGTACGGTGTAAACCGGGATCTTTAAAATAGTCCCTGCCGACAACCCTACTGATAACCATAATGTCTCCTAAATGCTCGGCAATGGTTACTAATGAAACCGGTAGTAATACTAGAATAGCAGACCAATTAAAGGCAGGTAAACTAAAATCGGGGACAGTAAACCAACTGGCCTCCTTTACAATAGAAAAATCCACAATTCCTTGGGTAAGTGCAAACAAATAACCGGCTATGATGCCGATTAAAATGGGTATTACAGCAAAAAATCCTTTTAAAAATATTGAAGCAATAATTGTAACTGCCAGCGTAAACAAAGAAACTCTAATAGCTGGATTTGTAAAGGTAAAACCATCATTTTGTGCTACTACAACTTCAATTTCAGTCTCAACTCCATCGATTACTCCCACCATAGTTTCAGTTTGAGTTACAGGGCGTAATCCGGCCATATCCACCGCTGTACCTGCCAGTCCCAGTCCAATTACAATAATAACTGAACCGATTACTACAGGCGGTAACACACGATCGATCCACCTTGTTCCTATCTTTGAAATAATAAACGCTATCAATGCATAAACCAAACCGACAATTACTGTAGCACCTAAGGCATAGCTTTTTCCCCATTCTGCCGATACATAAATTATCGGTGCAATAAACGCAAATGAAGAGCCTAAATAAGCAGGAATTTTTCCTTTAGTAATCAAAGCAAACAGCAAAGTACCCATGCCCGAAGTAAACAAGGCGACAGCAGGTGATAAGCCGGTCAAAAGGGGCACCAACACAGTTGCTGAAAACATAGCAAACAAGTGTTGAAAACCCAAAGGGATAAGGCGGCTTAACGGCATTTTCTCCTGTACATCGATCATCTGAACATTTTTACTCATCATTTTTCCTCCTTTGAAGCCTCAGACTTTTTTTAAAGATCCACATTAATATAAACACTGTCTTCACCGTCTGTTTCTGTTAAACAGACAGAAATCAGCTCCTGTTTGGAAGTAGGTACATTTTTACCCACAAAATCAGCTCGTATAGGTAATTCACGGTGACCCCGATCTACCAAAACCGCTAACTGAATGGCAATTGGTCTCCCTAGATCAATAATTCCATCCAATGCTGCTCTTACAGTGCGACCGGTATAAATCACATCATCAACAAGTATTATTTTTTTATTAGCAACTGAAAATGGAATCTCTGTTTTATTGATGATAGGTTGATCGGCTACAGGAGATAAATCATCGCGATACAACGAAATGTCAAGCTCTCCGATGGGAGGTGAAACTCCTTCAATCTCAAATATCTTTTCACCTAAACGCTTAGCAAGAGGTACTCCTCGTGTACGAATTCCAATTAATACGAGATTATCAGTCCCCTTATTACTCTCAATTATCTCGTGGGCTATTCTGGTAAGAATTCGGCGAATGCCTTCAGCATCCATAATTTGCGCTTTTTTTACTAATGCCATAATTCCACCTCCTCATAAAACAAAATGCTGCTTGGCCCCTAATTGGTCAAGCAGCACACATTCCGCAAAAATTTAGATGATGACTTATGCTACCCTTACCAGTCTCTCGGGACTCGTTTAAAGGATCCTATACTCTTAAAATACTGCAACTTGCTGGTTTTGTCAAGAGATTTTCCTAGCTTTATCTAAAATTTTCAAAAAATCCTGCGGCAAATCGACATAAAACTCCATCCAACCTCGCTTAGGATGGTTAAATCCTAAATAGAAAGAATGCAGCATCTGTCGACTACTGCCTAAATTATTTCTCCGCACACCGTATACTTTATCGCCGACAATGGGATGATTTACTGCAGATAAGTGAACCCGAATCTGATGAGTACGGCCGGTATGCAGTTCACATTCTAGTAAAGAATATTTATTACTTATTCGCTCTCTGACTTTATAGTAAGTTACTGCATGACGGCCGTCGGCTTTAACAGTCATGCGTTTCCGATTCTTTGGGTGGCGTCCAATGGCTTGTTCAATCTTATCCTGATCTTTCTTAACTACTCCATGAACTAATGCCAAATACCTGCGTTTCACCTGATAATCCTTTATTTGAACCGCTAAATCTTTATGTATTTGATCATTTTTGGCAATTAACATCAGTCCTGAAGTATCTTTATCCAAACGATGAACAATACCGGGACGCAGTTCTCCACCAATACTTGATAATTCCAAACGATGATACAGTAAAGCATTAACTAAAGTGTGGTCAATATTCCCTGGCCCCGGATGCACTACTAAACCCGGTTGTTTATTTACTACCGCCAGATCCTCATCTTGATAGACAATATCTAATTCTATATTTTGAGGCTTGAGTTTAATTATCTGAGGCTTAACACTTGCTACCGATATCTGGTCATTAGGTTTTAATCGATAACCCGCCTTAACTTCTATGCCGTTAACTAAAATGTGATTGTCACAAATCAGACCTTTAATCTGCGATCTTGTACATGGCATTTTAGCTGTTAAAAAAACATCTAAGCGTTTGCCTGCATCTTCTTCAGTGCAAACATATTCTGTTTTCTCATTCGCCCAATTTTTTGCGTTCATTAATTAAGACCTCCCAAAACAAAAGCACTACTCCAGCCACTATTGTCATATCAGCAGCATTAAAAATCGGGAAAATGGGAGTATCGATAAAATCAATTACAGCACCAATACGAATTCTGTCAATAAGATTTCCAATAGTCCCGCCAATAGCTAACGTTATACCCCAGCGGACAAACTTACTCTGCTGTTTAATGGTATTGCGAAAGTACCAAACAAGTGCTACTGCCAAAATACCTAAAACCACAAACAGCCAGCGATAATTGGCCAATAAACCAAATGCAGCACCAACATTACGAACATATGTTATATACAAATAGGGAAATATGCGGACACTATCTCCTTGAGTGAAGTTCGAACTAACAAGAAATTTACTCAGCTGGTCCACAACTATTATTAATAGTATTATAAAATACGGCAACTGTATCCCTCTTTCTTGCTTTTAGTTTTGAACTTCGTGTTTTAAAAGGAAATTTCCTCCTGTTTCTCCGGTTCAATTTTCTTGCTTTTCTTGGCAGTTTATACATAAAGCTGCATAAGGTACAGCTTGAAGTCGTTGTTCACTGATTTCTCGATGACATATTTCACATCTACCGTAAGCTTTTGACGTAATTTTTTCAAGTGCATGGTTAACAAGTTCAATTCTGTTTTCAATATTTTCCAATAAACCCAAATCCTTTTGCCGTTCGAACAATTGAGAGCCATAATCTGCTGGATGTTGATCATAAGCAGATAGTTCGCCGGCAATATCATTGAGGTTTTCTCGTATTCCTCGATCTCTAAATGCTAAAGCTGTTTCCTTTAGCTTAGCTTTTTCTTCATGAAGTAGTTGTTTATAGTGTTCCAGCTTATCTTGATTCAATTGTCATTCCTCCTTAGATAGGTCTGCCTGCTAATTTCTCTTGAACAATTTGAGCTATATCTGCAATAAACTCACCGACAATAGGTAAATTCAGCGATGCTAATTTGCCTAATATATAGAGGAAAAGTGCTCCAACTGCAGTGAAACCTACTGCTAATCCAAAACCGCGAACTAAACCGGCAAA
>JAAZMN010000118.1 GCA_012798795.1 Bacillota bacterium
CAGTGCTTTTTCCATAACAGAACGAATTTGCTGCATTATTGTTCACCCTTTCCGCCGGATAAGAAATATATTGTATCGAGCTGAATCTCCTGCGCAGCTTGTTGTGCCTGTTCTTTAGTAACGGCGGCAATGCGTTTCATTACTTCTTCCGGCGAGCGCAGATGATTATTAACAATTCCCAGTACATTTCGATCAATAATTGAAGCCGGATTATCCACCATCGATCTAATTCCACTGATTAGACCAATTTTTGTCTGATTTAACTCATCATTAGTAATATCTCCATTTTGCACTGCCATTAACTGTTGATTAATAATATCCACTGCTTGATCATATGACTCTTCAGCTATACCTGCCGTAATTACCATCAATCCCTTAGTACCTTCAAGAGTAGATCCGACATAATATGCTAAACTTGCTCTTTCACGCACATTAATAAACAGCTTTGAATGAGGAAATACTCCTAAAACGCCATTAGCTACCAGCAGTGCATAATAATCTTCAGACAAATATCTCTGGTTTGTGCGATAGCCCATTACTAAAATTGCCTGTTGGACATCACGCTTTTCACGTATTTCCTGTGGTTTAATCACCGCTTTATCCGTAATCTGCGCTAAAGTTTTTAAGGGCTTGCGATTCCATTTCCACGAATTGATTAATTCAGGCAGAAGGGATAAATCAGGGCCGACAACAAAAATATCAATGGGACAGCAGGCTAATATTTCACAGTACTGTTTATAGACTTCCTCGTTATTCAATCTATCGATTTGCTCTCGCTGTCCATATCTGTACAATCCATAAGGTTCATCTTTACACATGGAACTAATAGCACGCCAAAAAGCATAAGCACGTTTATCATTGATTAGCCCGTCCACCATCTTACCAAGATTTGCTCGTTCTTGCTCAAAATACTCTTGTTTAAATCCAGCACCTTCCAGTATAGGATTAGTGATTAATTCTCCAAAAGTCTGAAAGCCGTCGAGTAATACTGATTCACCGTCTGGCAGCAGATGAGGGGCAACCATGTCAAAGTAAAACTCAAGGATTTGGCGCTCCCCAATTTTCATCACATCTGCGCCCAATGCCGAACCATATAAATACTCCATTTTTGACGCAAGTTCAAAACTTGTAGGATACTTTTGGCTTCCTCTTCTTAAAATCATCGGGATCAGAGCATTAGCCGCCACACTTTCCTCGGCCAAATCATTTTGGATAAATACCTTAGCTGTAATTGTATTGAATTTCTCAGTCTCATATAAATAGAGATTAATTCCTTCATTTAATTGATGGTGGATTAACTCCACAAGCATCCCTCCGACTAAGTTTTCTCTTACTTCAATCTAGTGTACCCAATCCTTTTAGTATTTCTGCAAAACTTACTTGACTTTGATTGATTAAGTCACAATTATACGGACAGTACATACAGTCTAATTCAATTGGGAAAGCATCCGCACCTACAGCCTCTCCTTTTTGAATCTGGTCACAAGTTTTCAACAGCCACTTCTCAGTTTCAGCTATCTGCAGCTCGGTGTGGGATTCTTGATAAATAACATCGGGAAATAAAAAGTACAATCCTGTTTCAACTACCGGTTTATTAGTCAATTTGTGAACTGCCCACGCATAAATGTTCAGCTGCCAATAATAACTTCTTGCAATTTCAGGAACTTGTTCTTTACTTATCTGGTTGGTTTTTAGATCCATGATTTTAAGACCTGCATCATCATGAATAATTTGATCGACAGTTCCGGTAATAATAAACTGATTTATCGGAACAGAAAATTCCATCTCATACTCTACCTGCTGTTCAATACTGTGTCGATAATATGAACTTTTAGTATAGTCATCAATAATTTTTAGAAGTTCTAGTTTTTCAGCTTGTCTTAATGTAATACCCTCCATGGAAATTGCCCACTCCAATAACTGCATCTTATCCGTTTGGGAACGAAGGTGTTCACAAACTCGATGAACAATATTCCCTCTCTGCAGCGGATCAAGGCCATTACCTGTTGTGTTTCTCGTCATCGGAGCTATCTCTGGCACTCGCAGAATATATCGATAATAATAGCGGCGGGGGCACTGAGAATAGATCATCAGTGAAGTAACGGAAAAACTTGCCCGGGTATATTTAACCGGTAGTGCTTCTATCGGAATTAGCTCTACTTCATCCTGTTCACAAGCAGCGGCTGCATCTTCAATCTCAATTACTTCTTCTACTTCCTTAGTTTCGGTCATAACATTTATCAAATCAAGATCAACATACCGCAGACCCCATAGAATCCATTCCCACCATGTTTTCATGTCATCAACAGGGCCGTTTAACCTATAATCCTCAACCCCTCCAATACCTGATAAAACCAATCTTTCCACAGCTCTGGTTACTGCTACATACAGGAGGCGTTTGGCTTCAGATATGGAATCTGCTTTTAATAACTCTTTAATCTTTTTAAACTTCGACGTTTCTTTAATGGTTAAACCATATTGCGGATGATATTCTAAATACCCGGAATCAGTTAATCGTAAATTACTGCACAAATCTGCTAAAATTACCACAGGAAATTCTAGGCCTTTCGAACCATGGGCCGTCATGAACGTTACAACGTTGCTGGATTCATTATCTAAGCGTGCTTCGCCTTCTTTACCCTTCTGTTCTATGATCTGCTCAATATAATTTAGCTGTTCTGTTAAAGAATTATAGTCTTTTGCCCACAACTGCCAGCTTGTATCCTGTAATTTGTGAATATTGGCCAGACGCTGTTCCCCCATAGGTAAAGATAGTGTATTTTTACAAAAATCAGTAGCAGCTAACAATTTTTCCAAAAAGCGAGGTGCCGGTAAAGAAGCTAATGCCTGCTGTAATTTGGGATATAATTGATGTGCCGCATTAATCTTTTCCCAATCAAGATCAGAAATCATTTGCGGTTTGTCCGCTTGATACCAGTATAATCCGATGTCAGATACACCAAAAAATGGAGAACGTAATACAGCAATCTTACTTATACTATCTGAAGAATCCTGCAGCCAACTGACAAAGCTGAGAATATCCTGGATTTCCTGCTTTTCAAAAAAACCCGAGCTGCTTAAATTAACGAAGGGAATACCCTGTGTTTGTAACGCACGCTCATAGATGGCCACATTAGTCATGGTGCGAAACAAGACGGTAATTTCATTATATTGATATCCCTGTTCATACACTAAGTGCTGAATATATG
>JAAZMN010000119.1 GCA_012798795.1 Bacillota bacterium
ATCCATTTCGGGAGATTGTAATGCTCTTTTAAGTACTTCAACAGCTTCACTGCTGCGGCGATATGCCAATAAAGTCCGAGCCAATTGTACATTGAATTCAGCATTATCTGGCTCTAACTCGACTGCCTTTTCAGCCATTTCTAGCGCCTTACTTTTATTTCCCACACTTAAAGGAAATCCTGGTGCCTGAAGATAAAGCTGACTCAAAGCAAAATACGCATCTGCATATCCCTCATCTAATTCAAGTACCCGATCCAATGCTTCTTTCAGCGGACGCACCATAAATAAACTATTTAAAATCCCTTTGGTCTCACCTACGCGGCCAATCAAAACCGCCTGCCAATAATGAGCATGAGGACAATTGGGTAAACTTTCCACAGCTTTGTCCGCATAATCTTTTCCCGCTTCATATATTGCAAGTTTTTCACTATCCAAACTTCGATCACCAAGATATAAATGAGCTTTCGCCATCACCCACAAAACTTCTCCATTATTTGGCTCATCGCTAAGCAGATCATCAAGCATAGCAATTGCTTTTTCTATATTAGCAGCCTGTTTAGTATCAATTAATCGGTCTGCTTTTTTTATATCCGAAACAGCAGCACTTATTACTACACATGCTAAGAGTACAAAAATCACTCCTCCAATAATTCCATACTTTATGTATTTTCTCCCCACTGGTTATCACCCTATTTTAATAAATTTTGTATATACAACTATGACAAAATTTCGCTATATTTACGTGATGTCCTGCATTTTATCTACATATTCCTGCATTTTACCAAGAAATAGTTCTACTGTTACCTTACAACAGATTATTTATCAGTCAAAATATTATAATTTTTCTCATCTGTATGATAGAATAGACATAACATTAGTAATTACCTAATAGGGAGATGAAGTAAATTGAAGCTTAAGTTACCGATAAGAATAATCATAATTCTTATCGCTTCTACTCTAATGATAAGCAGCGTTTTTTCTAAAAATATGACACAAGAAAACTACATTGATTATCTAATTAAACAGCTTTACAACTCTAATTGTGACACTCAGTTAGAAACATTAAAAACACTGCAAAAACTAACTCCTGCGGCAGAGGATGCAATCGTGGATATATTTTGGTTAATTAATCAATCCGATGTAGGAATCACATTTAATGCCATACGAGCAATTAATGCCAACCTACCCGCCGATAAACAGCTGGAAGAAATCATTCTTTGGCATTTAGTTCGTGAACCTGATGTAAATGCGTTTAATCAAAAATCTGTTAAGGCTGCAGCCATTTTCAAAAAAATATGGTCTGGACAACTTGGCCTAATAAGCATTGAACAAGCAAAGGTCGAATCAATGCTGCTTTCTATGATCAGGGACGAAAACTTAGCTAAAACTGAGAGGATTCGTGCTCTTCAGCTCATGAATAATCTACTTATGGGAACAGACCCTTACACAATTAGTGACCAGTTTTTAACAGCACTTTTTAGCATTTTAACAGATAGCGAACAAGCTCCTGAGATAAAGAGCAGCTTGACTCAGCTGCTGACCACTATAGTTTTGTATCAAGAAGAGGGCCAAATCACAGAAAATATATATCAACAGCTGAACAAAATCCGTGGTAAATCAGAATCAGCTGAAGTAAACAAGGCAGTTGAACGAGTATTAACCATAATATACAGTACTAATAAAGTTGTAGTAGTCAATGGTAATCAATGGTTAGATACGGATGGCAACCCAATTCATGCACATTCCAGCGGTGTTATTAAAGTTGACGATACATATTATTGGTTTGGTGAATATCGTAAAGCTGATTGGAACTTTAAAGCAGTTAGAATGTATAAATCCAAGGACCTAAAGAATTGGCAGTTTGCTAATGATATATTAACCGAAGATAGTCATCCGGATTTAAACGGCCGTTTAATCGAACGACCAAAGATTATTTATAATGAGCAAACTGGAAAATATGTAATGTGGATGCACTGGGAAAACGGTGAGCATTATGGCGAAGCCAGAGCAGCTGTAGCTTATTGCGATATTGTTGACGGTAATTACGAATATCTAGGCAGTTTCAGACCGTTAGGTAACATGTCTCGTGATTGTACACTATTTAAAGATAATAATGGTACTGCATATTTTATCTCAGCAGCGAAAGAAAATTATGATCTTAATATTTACCGGTTAACTGATGATTATCTCGCCATAGATGAATTAGTCCAGATAATCGCAGGGCAGCATCGTGAAGCACCGGCTATTTTTAAAGCAAACGAATATTATTTTTTAGTAACATCGGTATGTTCAGGTTGGAATCCCGGTCAAGGTGCCTATGCTTATACCACAGATCTTGAAAGTGGTAACTGGTCACCCCTTCACAACTTAGGCAACAATACTACTTTCGAGAGTCAAGGTAATTTTATTCTTCCGATAGAAGGAACGAGTACGACGTCTTATTTGTTTATGGCAGACCGCCACGGCGGAGCCTACGGTCAACATCCCAATACCAGTAAATATGTCTGGTTTAACCTTGAATTAAACGGAGCAAATACCCTTACCATAAATTGGTACCCAAAATTAGAAATCGATACCACCACTGGAGTTGTTCGCAAAGCTGTCCTTCCCATGAGTGAAGGCCAAAATATTATGCACAGTCAAGGCACTTTTCTTAGTGCAGCTGATAACGGTAAATATCTTTATATGTCAGATAAACCATCAATCGAATCGGACTGGGAAATCACTCAAGCAGATGAAAACTGGGTATATATTAAGCATACAGTAAGCGGCCAGTACCTCCAGGATTCCCATGGAGTTATTTCATTGGTAAATAAAGAAAACACCAATATATCTGAGCATAACATTCAATGGCTGCTTTCTGAAACTGATAACAACTCGGTGAATATCATAAATAAAGCCACGGGGAATTATCTCCATTCGTGGCCTTATGGTGCAGATTTAGCTGGAAAACAACTGAATGATGCTCAATCTGCTTATATACGCTGGATAATTTAACACATTAAAATGGGGTCAAACTACAGCCTGTAACCAGGCTCGACCCCATTCATCAGCAATTACCTAAATAAACATATTTTAGATTACCTTCGGCTATTTCTGCTAATCTATACAGCTTATCTACATCAGTAGCTACTCGATCTGTCATTTTATATTGAGGAAAAAATCTAGTTAGGTGAAGAGGAATATCTTGACTTATAGACGCCAACCATGCAGACAATGCTTCTATTTCATCTTCGCTGTCATTTTCACCGGGAATTATTAAATTGGTGACTTCCACATGTGCTGTTTCTGCTGCTAGTTTAATTGAATTTTTTACAGTCTCCAAATCACCGCTAATCTTTTGATAAAAGTCTTTGGTAAACGCTTTTAAATCGATATTTAAAGCATCGATGAACCGCAGCAGCTCATCTAATTTGCCCTCACAGCAATACCCATTAGTTACCAATACATTTTTCAATCCCTTTTCCTTTGCCAAACGAGCACAATCATACACATACTCATAACCAACTACAGGTTCATTATAGGTATATGCAATTCCAATATTACCTTTGCTCTGAAGTGAAACTGCTAGATTTACAACTTCCTCAGGTTCTAATTTACGTACATGAACCTGTTGGGCATCGGCCATGGAAATCTCATAGTTTTGACAGAATGAACAGCGAAGATTGCACCCAAAACTGCCTAACGAAAGAATACAACTGCCTGGATGAAACCGATAAAGTGGTTTCTTCTCAATTGGGTCAATTGCTATTGAAGTAACTAATCCATAATTGATTGCTTGTATTCTCCCACCAACATTGCTTCGAGCCCTGCAAAAACCAATTTGCCCCTCAGCCAAACGACAGTGATGGGGACATATATCGCAAACTCCTTTACTCATTCGTACCTCACCACCTCAAAACGAGCCAATTCATATTTCTCGCTTGGCAGTATGCCTCCTTTGCGCAAAGCTATATTTACTTGTTCTTCAGGAGTATCGATTCCCTCCAAATTAGGAAGCAGAAGAGCTGTTTTACCTCTTGAACTAACAATTACACCATAGCGTTTCGGATCGAGTTTAGAAATTGAATCGATTACTTCAGTATCACCAAGCACATCTACATTATAAACAAGATTTTCTAATTCCTGTTCCTCAACAAACCGAAAACGCGGATCCCTAACTCCTGCACTGACCGCATTGCGAATTATCTCGTCAGCAACACATTCTGTAGTCGGAGTTATAGTACCAATACAACCTCGTAATTGCCCGTCTAATTTCAATGAAACAAACACACCGGCCTTCTTATTAATCAAATCCTCCGATAATCCTTCAGGACGTTGAAGATACTGCCGGGTTTTAACGTAATGTTCTAATGAACGCCTAGCAAGACCCACATATTCATGCTCATTTCTTCTGGCTTTAATTATACGTTTATCATTAAGTTCTTCATATCTTAAACCAAATCTGCGATTTTCATCATCACCAATAACAGCAAAAGCGGCAACAGCATATCCAACTCCAAAAGGCCCTTCATAAGACAATAATTCGGATTCTACCGATTTGCCATCGAGGGCTCCTGCCATAATAATGAAGGAGCGTAATCCGCATTCTGCAGCTGCTTCACAAAAGCTTTCTTCGTAATTTAGAAATCGCAAAAAATCGCCTGTCTTCATAGCATCAGTCACATCCCTGTCGAAAGCCGGGCCTTCTTTAGCAAACCCGTAAGGACCGTCTGCTTTTAACTTATGGGACAGATCGCCACTGGCTACAAAAACAACTCTGCTTTTATTTTCCCTCGCTGCTGCGACTATACACTGCCCAAATCGGTAATGAGTAATAAAAGGCAGACCTGAAATACTGACACGCACTAACTTATACTCTCGATAATATTGATTAATGAAATATAAAGGTACTAAAGTACCATGATCTAAAGAACTATCCCGTTCACCTTGCGTTCCAGCATTAATTTCTTCCTTCTGAGTTATTTCATTCAGCTTCTCCACGAAATC
>JAAZMN010000120.1 GCA_012798795.1 Bacillota bacterium
CCCAACTGACGCAGCACATCTATTTGGCCTGCAGCAGTGGCTCCACCATGACTGCCCATACTAGGTACTATAAACGGTTGACCGCCTTGTTTCTTAATCATTTTTACAACTGCAGCCGTAATCTCACATATTCGATCAACACCCCTACTGCCAACTGCTACAGCAATGGACATACCAGGTTTAATCAACTGCTTTATATTAGGTTGATACAGCTGTTCATTGAGAACATCGATAACATTATTCAATTGTGCAGCATCAAATTTTTGTTTAACTCTAATCATCTTTGGTAAAGGAATATCCCTAACTAAATCAGATACAATACCCAAATGATCACCTTCAGTTTCTTCATATATTTCATCCGGCCATAAGCTTCGAGAATTACCGCAAAAATCCTGCTAAATGCAGTTATTACCTAATTATTCAATTCGAATATTACCGCTGCCGTACACCATGTACTTAAAAGTGGTTAATTCATTCAAACCCATCGGGCCGCGAGCATGAAGCTTTTGAGTGCTTATTCCAATCTCTGCACCCATTCCAAATTGAGCTCCATCTGTAAAACGCGTGGAAGCATTAACATATACTGCCGCAGCATCAACGTTTTTCAAGAATTCTTGCGCATTCTGGTAAGACTCTGTAATAATGGCTTCAGAATGCTTTGAACCGTAACGGTCAATGTGTTCCAATGCCTCGGCTGTTGTAGATACTGTTTTTACAGCAAGAATTAAGTCTAAATACTCTGTTTTCCAGTCATCTTCATCAGCCAAATCTATCTCTTTGATAATAGATTTAGTCAACTTGCACCCGCGAATAGTGACTCCTTCTGCCGTCAAAGCTTGATATAATCTGGGCAAAAATGATTGAGCTATTGTTTGATTCACCAGTACTGTCTCAACGGCATTACATACCCCGGGCCTTTGGACCTTAGCGTTCTTAATAATTTCAACAGCCGACTGTAAATCGGCAGTTTCATCCACATATATATGGCAGTTGCCTACTCCGGTTTCTATTACCGCTACAGTCGAGTTTTGCAGCACCATTTCAATCAACCCTGTTCCACCCCGAGGAATAATCACATCAATGTATTGGTTTAAACGCATCATCTGCTGGACTTCCTTCCGATCTGTATTTTCAATTACCTGAAGGATTTCCGGAGATAGTTCATGCTCGACTAAGGCTTCGCGCAAAACCTGAACAATTATGCAATTTGAATTTATTGCCTCGCTTCCACCTCTTAAAATAACGGCATTCCCCGCCTTAAGACACAGTCCGGCCGCATCAGCTGTTACATTAGGACGAGCTTCATAAATCATGCCAATAACACCAATTGGTACTCTGACTTTCTCTATTTTTAAGCCGTTAGGAAGCAGCACTCCTGTAATAACCTGACCTATCGGGTCAGGCAGTTTTGACACATCTCTCAGTCCTTGAGCCATGCCAGCTATCCGCTGGTGTGTAAGAGTCAAACGATCAAGTAAAGCCTTTGAAATACCGTTTGTCACAGCCAATTCTGTATCCAACTGATTAGCTGCTAATATTTTCGCCGCATTATCCTCTAATTTATCAGCCATTGCTTGTATAACTTTTGTTCTGATTGAACCATCTAACTGCTGCCACTCTCTTATCGACCTAGAGGCTAATTTAGATTTGTTAATAAC
>JAAZMN010000121.1 GCA_012798795.1 Bacillota bacterium
AAATGAAAGAGCGAATCCGCCAAGCGTTGATAGCAGGGGATTATAGTTCTGATATGGTTAATGTTCTTGAACAGGCACATATATCCACGATTCACAGTTTCTGCCAGCGGTTAATAGCTGATCATCCTCTGCAAGCGGAAGTAGATCCTAGATTTCGCGTGGCAGAAGAATGGGAAAGCAGAGGACTTTTGTATCAAGTGACACAAGCACAATTAGCTTATGCCCTAGCTGACGGAAAACAGGGAATAATTGAACTTTGTGAGTCCCGTCAGCCCAGGAAAATTGTAGATGATTTAGTTGATATTTATGAACGAATGGTGAGTAAAGGTACTAAGGATTTCAATGTTGAAGATGATTCAAAGTATTTAGTAACAGAAATTACGATTTTGCGCCAGGAATTAATAGAAAAAGTGGAACATTGGTTGCCATGGGTAAAAACACAGTCACTTACTGAAAGTAAGCAGCAGGTTGTATTAGAAATTGAGGGCTTATGGAATGAGTATAATGCTGGTTTAGCTGAGGCGGATATAGCAGCCGAGGCAGATATATTAAACGAACTAAAGTCAAAATTTGGTGGTAACTGGGCAAAGGCGCTTAAAACACAGGTAGGAGAACTAAAGGATCTTTGCGAGGAATTGAATCAGTCATTAACAGATTTAGTAGGACTTGAAAAATTAGTTCATATCAGCAGTTTATTAAATGATATTGATCAAGAATATCAGCAGCATAAACTTACAGCAGGGCTGCTTGATTATAACGACTTAGAAAGACTGGCTGTAAAACTGCTGGCAGATGATGATGTAGTTAAGGATACTTATCAGTTTAGATACATAATGGTAGATGAGGCTCAGGATATAAATCCGATTCAAAAACAAATTATTGATTTATTAACAAAGGATCAAGGAATTAAGCTGTTCATTGTTGGTGATCCAAAACAGTCGATTTATCGATTTCGCGGTGCAGAAGTAGAACTTTTTCTTAATTCGCAGGAAGAAATTCTACACAAACAGGGCAAAACAATAGCTTTAAGCGATAATTTCCGCTCCCGTCCGGGCATTATTAATTTTGCCAATCAGTTTTTTGCCCCATTACTGGATGGCGATTTAATAAGCTATATACCTTTAATTCCCAATCGCGATGACACAAGTTGCCCTGCTGTTGAACTGCTTATTACTCCTCGGGGTGAGAATTTAGATCTGGACAGACAAATGGAGGCTGAACGGATTGCTGCATATATTCAGCACTTAGTGTATGAACAGGGATATCAATATAATGAAATTACCGTCTTGTTTCGCACCATGACTAATGTGGCCATCTATGAGCGTGCGTTACAAACACGGGGTATTCCCTTCGTTAATTTAAGCAGCTGGGGTTTTTTTGAAAAGCAGGAAATCCAGGATATTCTCAGCTTTGTCAGTTGGCTGCAGGATTCTTCAGATAGTATAAGTAAGATTGCTGTTTTACGTTCTCCGTTTTTTGGTGTATCTGACATCGGCTTATACTGGTATCAAGCAGATAAGCCGCAAATGATTTCTGATCTTGATTGGGAAAAGATTAATGCGGCACATCAATTATATCCCAAATTACAGCAGGCATTAGCTTCTTTACCGGCACCTC
>JAAZMN010000122.1 GCA_012798795.1 Bacillota bacterium
ATTGTTTGCAATTAATTTAAGTTCCCAAGGTTTATCGAGGTGTTGGGGACCTCGGCTCGCTTATGATGCCCTTCCTACCCATGTCGAACCTGGTTCACCCCCAAGGGTGTATTTTTAGTTTAACATATAATGTCAGATTAATCAATGGTAATTAGTGCTTTTCAGTGCCCGAGCTGCTTGACGTGAAATATCTCTTTTGGCTAATGATTCTCTTTTGTCATATAGGCGTTTGCCTTTAGCTAAGGCCAGCTCTACTTTGCATCTGCCATTTTTCCAATAAAGTTTTAAAGGTATCAAAGTATAACCTTTTTCTTGAACCTTACCAAACAGTCGGTTTATTTCGCGGCGGTGGAGTAATAATTTACGGATACGAAGTGGGTCATGATTAAAGCGGTTGCCCTGTTTGTATGGACTAATATGAAGACCGTGAAGAAACACTTCGCCGCCTGTAATTAAAGCAAAGCTGTCTCTGATATTGACTTTTCCTGCTCTTAATGATTTCACCTCAGTCCCTTTAAGAGCAATACCTGCTTCTAAAGATTCGATAATGTGATAATCATGATGTGCTTTACGGTTATTAACAATAATCTTAATTTCGTTATCCATAGTATCACCTCTTTGAATAAGACGGGTTCAGTGTACTTATAGTATAGCAAATGAGATACTAATTCTCAAGAAATAGATTAAAATGTTTATGGCAAATGCGGATTCCAGTTTGGATAAGTCTGGAGGTAATCTTCAATTCTCTGCACTCTATAGACACCGCTTTGATGATCGGTTTCCGTGCCGTAATGCACTTCTAACTGGTAGACTCCTGGAGTTAAAGGACTGTCAATAGGCGGGATTTCACCATTGATCCATGTTTTAGAAGGTAAGCGCAATGCCTGTTGAGGAGTGGTAACTGATTCAACTTTTGTGGATAACATCTGATAGTATTCTACTATATCCGGATCTTCAAATAGATCTAGGATAATATTACCATTAGGATCGTAAATTGCGGCACGATGAATATATATAGGTTGTTTTGAACCATTGGCAAATCCGATAAGACCAAAAAGTTGGTTTGTATTATTATGAAATACATGAAAATCGGGAAGGAAATACTGAGGCCATAAACCTGTATCGTACTTAATCGGGGGATTGTTGGTTCCATCATCTATAAGAATATCCCATTGGTATGGCTGATAATCGCCAGAAAATATTTCCAGTGTATAGCGTTGAGGTTTAAGTTCTTCAACAATGAAAAAACCTGTAGAATCTGCTTGAGTAATACGTCCGTCAATAAAGATTACCGCATAGGGAATTGGGTCACCGAAAATGTTGTGAACGCGGGTTGAAAGAGTACCGGATCTTTTCTGGATATCTGCCGCAGTATATATTAGTTTGTCATCAGGAAGCAGACTGATTTCATAATGAAGAACCACAGAAGCGAAGACAATGTATCCTAAAGCAATATATGCAAAGAAGCAGTAGATCAATGTTTTCAGTAGGCGCTGCTGGAAATTAACCTTATCCATGTCAATTCCTCCCTTTATGATGCAGGATTTCCCGCTTTAGAAAGCGAAATCACGATTGATAACTCTTCTAGGGGGATCGTAATGAAAAAATACGCACTCATTCTTATTCTATTCATTATTATACTGTTATTTCATAGTATAAGTGCTGCCGCTGCAGTTAGTTTTTATATTGGAGATCGACTTGTGGATTTACCCAGGCCGTTAATGGTAGTTAACGGTAATATATTACTACCGGCATCAATTTTACAGGATTATCTCTTAGCACAGGTGGATTATAATTCTGAGTCTCAAGAGGTGTTCATTGAGTTTCCTACCGGTGAAATAATTTATATGCAGGCGGAAAAACAGGAAGTATTAGTTAATGGTGTAGAGCAATTACTTGATGTTGCACCTGAGATCAGTAAAGATCAAATAATGATACCATTGCGTTTTATCGCTGATTTACTCGGTTTTGAACTGAGGTTTGACAGTGAACAGATTGCTTTAGTACTCATTCTTTCTTCCGATATGGCAGAAGTAATATCTGCTCAGGATGATACAGAAATAAGTTTTGAAATGCCTGAATTTATGGATCCTGCGGCAGCTGATGATTTTCTCGGTCGTCCTACACTAAAGGACATAGTGTACATAGGAGGGCCAAGGTCCCGTGTTTTCATAGATATTGAAGGTTATGCATCTTATACCAGTTATTTATTAACGGATCCTGATCGGCTGGTAATAGATTTAGAGGCAGAAGGCGAACTTTTACCGGCAATAGATGTTGGTGATGTTATTATTAACAAGATCTGCAGTGAATATTTTAACACAGGAATTAGGATTGTGTTTGAGTTGAATAAAAAAACATATTTTGATATTAATCCTTGGCCTCAGGGTGGACTGGACGTTAAATTTAATTATCAAATTGGAGATATTGGCTATTATAGAGATGAAGATAATGTGCCGAGATTATGGTTTGAAGCAAATGAGCAGCCTAGTTTTCAGAAGCTGGTCTTGTATTCGCCGATGAGGTTAGTTTTGGATTTTCAGGATACCACCTTAATGGCTCAACCAAAAGAATTGGTCATTGATGATTCGGCAATAAGAGCCATAAGAATCAGTCAATACACACCTTCTGTAACTCGATTAGTATGCGATTTAGAGACCCATATTGAACCTGTGGAA
>JAAZMN010000123.1 GCA_012798795.1 Bacillota bacterium
CCGGGCGCAGCATTCATAACTTCCAACATATGCTCGGCATAGTTTTCCCAATCGGTGGCCATATGAAATTCACCGCCTACCTTTAACTTGGTGCGAACCATTTCTACAAACGCTGGCTGTACAATGCGGCGCTTATGATGGCGAGCTTTGTGCCAAGGATCAGGAAAAAACAACTGCACTCGATCCAAGCTTTGCTCTGCCAGCATATGCTCAAACACTTCGACCGCATCGTGACACATCACTCGCAAGTTCCTTAGCTCTGCCTGAGCGGCAGCCATTAAGCACGCGCCCACGCCGGGAGTATGCACCTCAATCCCCATATAATCCCACTCAGGCGCGGCCTTCGCCATTTCGACTAAAGAGCCCCCCATGCCAAAGCCTATTTCTAATACCCGCGGCGCCGAGCGCTGAAAAACTTGGTCTAAGTCCAGTAGTTGTGGCTGATAGTCAATACCCATAATAGGCCACTGCTCGGCCATGGCTTTTTCTTGGCCTTTGGTTAAGCGTCCTTCACGGCGCACAAAACTGCGAATTTTGCGCTTACGTAATTCAGCTTCTGACTGTTGTTCTTGTGAGTCTGGGGTGGTCATCTATTTTCTCCGACAGGCTTAAGTGAGCGAATTATCCAAAGTTAAGCCTAAGGTGCAAGTCTAACCGCTATTTATCACCCGCCACAGCTGTAGTTATAAAATAAAACTGCCTTCTTATTTAGTAAGAAAGCAGAGGCTTAAACACTGGCTTGATGATTAAATTAAAATTAGTGGCATGTTCACACTAGCTGCTGCAGCACTTTACCTAACCGCTTAATGCCTTCCACAATCGTGGCTTCATCGGCACCAGCATAACTTAGCCGTGCTGTATTCAATATATCTGGACGTATATAAAACGGCTGGCCAGGTACAAAAGCCATCCCTTCGCTAATGGCGTGGTCAAACAAGGCCATTGCATCAATATGAGCAGGCAGCTTCAACCATAAAAACATACCGCCTTCAGGCCGAGTAAACTCAATGCTCGGGCAATATTTAAGCAACGCCTGCTCCATTGCTATTTTTTGCCGGCCATAAACGGTGCGAATTTTTTCAATATGCTCATCCAGATCGTGCGCTTGCAAATAGGAGTACAGTACTTGCTGCACAAAGCCATTAGTGTGCAGATCGGAGGCTTGCTTAGCGATAATTACTTTTTGACATAACCAGTCGGGCATTAACATCCAACCTAAGCGGAATGAAGGCGCCACCACCTTAGAAAAAGAGCCTAGCAGCACCACATTTTCTGGTGCAAGTTTTGCGATAGGCGGCAAATGCTCCCCCTCAAAGCGCAGCTCACCATAGGGGTTATCTTCTATCATCAAGACATTATTTTTTATTAAACGCTCAGCTACCCCCTGGCGATTTTCTAAGCTATAGCTTAAACCGGTGGGGTTTTGAAAGTTAGTCACTCCATATAGGAGTTTGGCATGATCTGGCTCAGCCAGTAAGGAGTCTAGTGCGGGTAAATCTAAACCCTCTTCCTTTAGCGCTACTCCCTGAAAAATCGGCTGATATACCGATAGCGCTTGAATGGCTCCTAAATAGCCAGGCTCTTCAATAATTAGCTTATCGCCTTCGTCTACTAATACCTTACCTAATAAGTCCAGCGCTTGCTGAGAGCCATTAGTGATTAAAATATTATCGGGTGACACCGTCATGCCATACTGCTGCCAATAACGTTTAGCGATAAACTCACGTAGCGGCGCAAACCCTTCAGAAGCCGCGTATTGCAAGGCACCATTACTGGTATCTGCTAAGACGCTAGCACTGGCCTGTGCTAATTCTTGATGAGGAAAAAAAGCGGGGTTAGGCAAGCCGCCAGCAAAGGAAATAACATCGGGGTTCATGGCTACTTTAAGAATTTCACGAATGAACGAGGGCTCTACCTGAGCAAAGCGCTTAGCAAAAAAGGGTTGCATAAAGGTCTCTCTAGAAGCGGGGCGGGATGGGTGCCACAAACGCCCTTATTTTTTATCAGAAATTAGCAAAATAACAAACTATCTAAGCCAGAAGCCATGCTTTTACTGGTGATAATTTGTGATAAAGAGTTTACAGAGCCCGTCGGGCTATGCTCTGATGCCTACATTTATCGTCAAGTTAGTAGACAGTTGTGAGTATAACCTCTTTTGCTGAGCGAGTATTAGCTTGGTATGAACTACATGGCCGAAAAACCCTCCCCTGGCAACAAGATAAGTCGCCTTATCGGGTGTGGGTATCGGAGATCATGCTGCAGCAGACCCAAGTCACTACCGTTATTCCTTATTACGAACGCTTTATGGCGCGCTTTCCGGATCTATTGGCCTTAGCCAATGCCAAACCAGATGAAGTGCTACATCTGTGGACGGGTCTTGGTTATTACGCTCGGGCGCGCAACTTGCATAAAGCCGCACAAGTGATCCGCGACCAGTTTCACGGACAGTTTCCAGAGCAGTTTGAGCAGGTGCTTAGTTTACCAGGCATTGGTCGCTCCACCGCCGGCGCAGTTTTGTCGCTTTCTTTGGGTCAGCGCCACGGCATTTTAGATGGCAACGTGAAACGAGTATTAGCTCGTTGGCTTGCCCAAGAAGGCTGGCCCGGCAAAAAGGCAGTAGAAGAACAGCTGTGGCAACAGGTAGCTACACTTACCCCCGAGCAGCAGGTTACCCAATATAACCAAGCGATGATGGACTTAGGTGCCACCATCTGTACTCGCTCCAAGCCGCAATGCGAGCTTTGCCCAGTACAAGCCGATTGTCAGGCGCTGGCGTTAGGCACGCCCACGGCTTTTCCTCATTCCAAACCAAAGAAAACCGTACAGCCCGAAAAAACCAGTCACTTTTTGCTACTTAAACACCAACAGCAATTATTACTAGTACAGCGGCCGCCACACGGCATTTGGGGCGGATTATACTGCTTTCCTGAATTTAGCAACAAACAAGCACTTAACGACTGGCTAATGCGTTATCCAGAAGCCACGGCGCCCACTCCGCTACCTGGCTTTCGCCACACTTTTAGCCATTTTCACTTAGACATTATTCCGTGGTTGGTGGAGTTACCCACAATCACGCCTGAGATAATGGCCGTCACCGACCGACTTTGGTATAACTTAGAGCAACCGGCAACGGTGGGGCTCGCTGCCGCCACCAGTAAACTCCTTGCCTATCCACAACTGCAACAGAGGAACACACGATGAGCCGTACAATATTTTGCACTCGTTTACAAAAAGAAGCTGAGGGCTTAGATTTTCAAATTTACCCAGGCGAGCTGGGTAAACGTATTTATGACAATATTTCCAAAGAAGCGTGGGCCGGCTGGCAGCATAAGCAGACTATGCTGATCAACGAAAATAAGCTCAATATGATGAACGCAGAGCACAGAGCGTTATTGGAAAAAGAAATGGTTGCCTACTTATTTGAAGGTGGCGAAGTTGAAGTAGCCGGTTATACGCCCCCAACTGCAGACTAAAACGCCGCTTTGCTCAAGGCTTGAGCAAACGCACTTCTGCGAGTTAAATAGCGGTTGACTTAATAGGGCCAATCTTATTAAATGACGCCCCATTGCCCAGATAGCTCAGTCGGTAGAGCAGAGGATTGAAAATCCTCGTGTCGCTGGTTCGATTCCGGCTCTGGGCACCATATGCCCCCATCGTCTAGCGGCCTAGGACACCGCCCTTTCACGGCGAAGGCACCGGTTCAAATCCGGTTGGGGGTACCAATTATGATTATTATTAAAAGGGATCGTTTCGATCCCTTTTTTATTATCTTTCTCCGATAATTTTAATTTCTGGTTCTAAATGTATCCCATGTGCTTCTTTAACTGTTTTTTGGATAAACGCGATTAAATCTAGAATATCCTGAGCGGTTGCATTTCCAGTGTTAATAATGAAACCGGCATGTTTTTTCGATACTTGAGCACCGCCAATGGTATAACCCTTAAGATTAAGTTTTTCGATCATTGGGCCTACATAATATCCTTCGGGACGTTTAAAGGTACTTCCAGCACTGGGTTGATCAAATGGTTGACGTGCATGTCGCTTAGTTTGAAACTCTTTCATTTTTGCATAAATGGTCTTTTGGTCGCCTTTTTCCAGTCTGATATGGGCTTTAACTATTACTACCGGTTCTTCTTGAGCGCGGCTGTAGCGATACGAATAAATGTAAGAATTTTTATCCCATATACCAACATCTTCTGCCGTAGCCCATGTGATGTTTTCAATTAATGGTCCGATTTCACCATCATAGGCCCCTGCATTCATATAAATTGCTCCTCCTAAACTGCCTGGGATACCTATGGCAAATTCAAGTCCAGTAAGACTGTGACAGGCTGCCAAGCGGCTGATTGAGTTAAAGAGACAGCCTGAAGTGGCTGTAATTAAAGTACCTTCTACACCTGCCTGCGCAAAGTTATCTGCTATTTGGATTACTAAACCTCTGATTCCTTTATCTGTAACCAAGAGATTGGTTCCATATCCAATGATTGTTATGGGCAATTCATGCTCTTGGGCATATTGTAATCCTTGTTGAATTTCAGGTATGTTTTTAGGTTTGCAAAAATAATCCGCAGGACCACCTACACCAAGAGATGTTATTTGCTTCATAGGAAAGTTTTTGATAAGATTCATTTGGAATTTGCTCCTCTCCATCCTTGCTTTCCATTTTTGTCTTCCCATTATATTATACGCTATAATTCACACAAGAAAAGTGAGATTCGCCTTTTTTTAAGAAAGATTTCTTTATTTGGGTAAAAGAGCATAAAAATTAATTGGTTAAGGTCTGTTTTGATTGATAAATTCTGTAGGCGGTAGATAATACTCTAACACTTTTGTTTTGTCCCAAGGGGCACCGTTTGTTTTGGGCCAGGCATTTTGGGGTAAGTATTGTTTGCGAATTTCAAAATGCAGATGCGGTGAGAAAGCATTGTTGGGACCGCGCCCTACTGTTCCGATGATTTGTCTGCGGCCGACAATTTCACCTTGTTCTACATTGCGTTGTTCAAGATGGGCATATTGAGACCATACTTTACTGCCATTAGGCAGATAGTGTTCAATTTGAATAATATTTCCCTGAGCAGTGTTCCACCCAGAAAAAATTACGAGCCCATGGCCAATACTGTAAACAGGCTTTCCCCAATCGCTCATTGAAGCTCCCAGCATATTCCAGTCTTCTCCAGGGTGTAACGAGTTACTATAATTACTCCACTGAAGAAAAGTATAGCCGGTTACAGCCCAGCCTTGGCCATTTTGATCACCAACCGGAAAATCAAATCCGTCTACAATAGGAATCTTATCATAGCCGTTTTCAGTATCAGGGTAAGGATTTGCAGGGTCTGGATTAGGAATAAAAATATTGTCTGAATTACCGGTGAGTAAATCACATCCACTCATAAGAATTAGTATTAATGTAAGGATTACGGAATACATAAATATGAATCGAGGTTTCATTACTTGTCAAACTCCTTTTTGAAGGCAAAACTAACGATAACTTACATAAGTTAGCGTTATAGTAAATTTATCATGCAGCACTGTTATTTGTCAATAATGGTTTATATTGCTAAAAAAGGGTCAGGATAAAGGAAATTATGAAAAAATGGAGAAATGGAGGGAAATGGACTAGTTGTGAAATAATGAAGATGGAGGTAAGCGGTGCAGTATGAATAATGTTTTGCTTAAAGATAAGAAAATGGTACGGGCTAATCTGCACATATTGGCTGATTCTTTAAATAATATTGCGTTTCAAAAAGGACATAAGATTACCGTTGGTTTTGATGGATTTGTAGATGAAATAATTGCTGTAGTCGATAAACGACAGTCCTTTGATAAATACCAGCGAATTGAAACAATTGAGCAGTTTGGTGATAGAATTAGCCGCTCTGCTAATCTCAGCACTAATATTGAACTTGTTCCTGAAATTGTTAAATTAGGCGGTAATGGTCCGATAATGGCGAATGCTCTATGTCGAATGGGGCAGCATATATCTTATATTGGTGCTTTAGGATGGCCTGACATTCACCCTGTTTTTCAAGACTTAGCGGTCAATTGTCAGCAGGTGATTTCCTTTGCGGAACCGGCACATACTGATGCTTTAGAGTTTAATGACGGTAAAATTATGCTGGGAAAATTGGCATCGTTAAATTCAATTACTTGGGAGAATTTATGTCAAAGTGCTGGATTGGATACTGTGCGTTCATTATTTACAGAAGCTGATTTAGTGGCTGCTGTTAATTGGACTATGATACCGTATATGAATCAACTATGGCATAATTTATTGGAGTTTGCTGCTGAGCAGCAGTTTTCAACACGCCCTATCTTTTTTGTCGATCTGGCAGATCCTGAAAAACGCAGTCAAAAGGACATTCAGCTGGCTCTAGAGTATATACAAGGATTTTCTCGTTATTATAATGTAGTTTTAGGGCTTAATCGTAAAGAAGCCAGCGAGATTGCTCGGGTTATTGGTTTAAGATTGAGCAGGGAACCAGACCGGGTAACTATTGCTGAAATTACTCAGGCTTTAGCCGACCAACTTGATTTATGGTGTTTAGTTGTACATTCTGTAAAAGATGCAGCTGCAGTTGGTGCAGGTGAATATAGTTATATACAGGGTCCTTACTGCGAAAAGCCAAAATTAACCACTGGTGCAGGAGATAATTTTAACGCAGGTTTCTGTCTTGGTTTATTGTTGGAATTACCTTTAACAAGTGTTTTATCTTTAGCTAAAGCAGCTTCCGGGTTTTATGTAAGAAATGGATTTAGCCCAAATTTAATTCAGCTGCAGGAATTTACTGACTTATGGCTAAATAAGATAGACATAAGTTTCTAAATAATATCTGAAAAGGAGAGTTAAGATGAGTAAAGTTGAGTCGAGAAGAGCTGAGATGAGTAGAGTTGATGGTTTTTTTGGTGAATTTGGGGGTCAATTTGTTCCTGAAGAGTTAAAACCTGCTTTAAATCATGTTGCCGCAGAGTATTTAAAGGTGAAAGATGATCCGGAATTTTTAGCCGAATTGCAGTATTATTTAAAAGATTATGTGGGACGTCCCAGTCCGCTTTACTATGCTGAGCGGTTAAGTAAGAGTCTTGGCGGTGCTAAGATTTATTTAAAACGCGAAGACTTGAATCACACAGGTGCTCACAAAATAAATAATGTAATGGGACAAGTGCTGTTAGCTAGAAGAATGGGTATTAAGCGGATTATTGCCGAAACCGGTGCGGGGCAGCACGGTGTGGCGACAGCTACTGTATGTGCGTTATTCGGTTTGGATTGCACAATTTATATGGGTGAAGAAGATACGAAACGACAAGCCCTAAATGTATTTCGCATGCAGTTATTAGGGGCAGAAGTTGTTGCTGTTAAGACAGGAGCTAAGACTTTAAAAGAAGCAGTCGATATGGCTTTAGAAGATTTAGCCAAAAATTATAGAAATACTTACTATATGTTGGGTTCTGCTGTTGGTCCTTATCCGTATCCGGACATTGTGCGTGATTTTCAATCAGTTATTGGTATAGAAGCGAGAGCACAATCACTGGAACAATTTGGCAGGCTACCGGATTATTTAATTGCTTGTGTTGGTGGAGGAAGTAATGCTATAGGATTGTTTGCTCCGTTTTATCACGATACATCGGTAAAATTTATTGGAGTTGAACCAGGTGGCAAAGGCTGCCATGTGGGTGAACATGCAGCATCAATAACTTACGGCATGCCTGCGATTATTCATGGATTCAAGTGTTTTGCCATAATGGATGAAAACGGCGAACCGGGCTTGACTAGTTCAGTAGCTGCCGGATTAGATTATCCAGGTGTAGGTCCAGAGCATAGTTTTTATCATGCATCGAAACGGGCTGAATATGTAACGGTTACAGACATAGAGGCGTTAAAGGCTTTTCAGGTTTTATCGCAGATGGAAGGTATTATTCCAGCATTGGAAAGTTCTCATGCCGTTGCTTATGCCATGAAGCTGGCTCCAACGTTAGCTGAAGATCAGGTGATTATTGTTAATTTGTCCGGCCGTGGAGACAAGGATGCAGCTCAAGTTTTTGAATTGTTAAACAAAGATAACTGAGCTTTCTAACTAAAAATAGCAGGAAATCCCCTTTGCTTAGCGAAACTAAGAAATATGTTGTGCTGAGAGAGGGGATTTTTTCGTGTTAGATGTAGTAATAAGAACTAAAGTAAGTATAGTTTTATTGTTGATTTTAGCAGGGATATCTGTTTATTTTTGGCTGACGATACCGGGACAGATAGAAGATGGAGTTTATATCGGGACAGCACAGGGGTTTGGCGGTGAAGTTGAGCTAGCAGCTACTTTTGCAGACGGAAATATAGTAGAAATTGAGGTATTGAGTCACAGCGAGACTCCATTTGTGGCTAATCAGGCATTTAAAAAAATAATTTCGGCAATTATTGAAGCCCAGAGTACCGATGTTGATGTTGTCAGCGGAGCAACATATACAAGTAATGCTGTTATCAATGCAGTAAACCAGATTATTGAAGTGAATAGATAGACTAAGCTCGATTAAAATGATTAAGAAAGGTTTGGCATGGACAAACTAATGCTAAAATTAGTATTAGGAGGGATACCTTGCCAAGCAAAGAGCAGTTAAAATCAGTCGGGCAGTCATGCGGCAAGTTTGATCGTAAAGATAGAAACACCGTACGCAGCTGTGAGTCTTGTGTCCATTGGGCTGGTGAAACAGCCATGTGCCGATTAGACATTTTTCTAAAACAGTTAGAAAGTTTGGATCAGACTTAGGAATTAGTTTTGATAAGAACAGATATGAAATAAACAAAAAAGCGGAATCAATGCCGCTTTTTATATATTTTGCAACCGTATCGAATGATTACTTTAAGAAGAGGTGAAACTTGTGCGTCAACAGGGAGAAATCATTAAGCTGGAAAATAATCGAGCATGGGTCAAACTTGCCGATCCCGGCAGTGCCTGTGGTAACTGTAAAGGCTGTATTCGACTCACTTCTAAACAGCAGCAGGATAATGAGGTTTTAAAAATGGATATTAACATTACTGCTGAGGTAGGGGATATGGTTATTATTGAGTATCCTGATAAAGTGTTACTTCAAGCAATTCTAGTATTATATGGGATCCCGTTTTTAGGTTTATTTCTAGGCTACTTTATTGCTCATTGGATTACCGGTAATGATGCAGCTTCAGGACTTGGTGCAGTATTAGGATTAATTACGTTTGCTGTTTTAACACGTCCTGCTGCACGGCGGTTGTATCAGAAAACCGGTGAGCCGCAAATAGTATCTAAAGTCTGCCGTTAATAAGAAATAGGTCAGTATTATTTAAACAAGCGTTTTAATCTATCTATATTTGAAGAAGCACTTATTATAAGGCAATCAGCCAGTGTGAGAGCAACCATGGCTTCTACAACCACTACTGCTCTCGGGACAATAATGGGATCATGCCGCCCGTCGATACTGATCTCAATATTTTTACCGGCAGTATTTACAGTTTTTTGTTTTTGTGCGATGCTTGGAGTCGGTTTAAAGTGGGCACGGATTTTTAAAGGAAATCCGTCGCTGATGCCTCCCAGGATTCCTCCGGCATTATTTGAAAGTTTCTTTAAAGAACCATCAGGTTCACAGCGATAAAAATCGTTATGTTCTGAACCGGTCATTTTTGCAGCTTTGATACCGCTGCCAATTTCTACTGCTTTAACAGCCCCTATAGAAAATACTGCTTTTGCCAATAAAGCATCCAGTTTATTAAAAACTGGTTCTCCTAAGCCTGGCGGTATGCCGGTTACAATACACTCAATTATCCCACCGGCAGAGTCTGCTTGGGACTTGAGTTTCGCTAAATATTGACCTGCCTGTTCGGCGGCGGTCTTGTCGGGCATGGCTAACGGATGGGTTCGGATTAATTCCGGTTCAAATCTATCTTGATCAATAGATATGTTTCCGATTGAGTATGTATAAGCCGTGATTTCAATATCGAACTCAGCTAAAAGCTGCCGAGCAATTGCTCCAGCACCTACCCTTGCTGCTGTTTCTCTGCCTGAAGCTCGCCCTCCACCACGATAATCACGTCTTTGGTATTTCTGAAAATAGCTGTGGTCAGCATGTCCCGGGCGAAAACAATCTTTTAGCTGATAATAGTCTTGTGAATGATAATCCTGATTGTAAATAATTAATGAAATGGGAGTACCTGTAGTTAACCCTTGGAAAACTCCCGACAGGATCTGAACTTTGTCTGATTCTTGGCGTGCAGAAGAAAATTCTGATTGGCCGGGTCTGCGCCGGTTTAGATCTTGTTGAATTATGCTATCAGTAAGATGAATTCCAGCTGGGCAGCCGTCGACGATTGCACCGAGAGCGGGGCCATGAGATTCTCCCCAAGTCGTAACAGTGAAGAGCTTGCCAAAAGTGGAACCGGACATGTTCTTTCCTCCTAATCATAAGCGACTTATTACTTAATTAACCCTAATCTTACTATAAAATGACTTTTTGTACAAGTAAATCATTATTTGCTCTGCGACAGTATCTGTCACAAATCTTTTGGTATTGGTTTGCCTAGTTTTATGCACATATCATATACAATGATTGAGGCGGCCACACCAACATTTAATGA
>JAAZMN010000124.1 GCA_012798795.1 Bacillota bacterium
GAAGGAGAAAAATGACGCAAAACCTCTCCCACTGAAGTTTCTGAAGTCGCAATCAGTTCTTTCGTAAGCATTACTCTTTTCAGTCTGACTTCGCGTTTTTTCAAAGTAAGATAGCGCATAAACACATACACAGCGTTATTTTTTTCTTTTTGAGCAGAAATATAAACAAAAAATCCTAGAATCACAAATATCAATGCTTTAAAATAATCGAAAAGTACAAAGCCTACTAATCCCAAACATATTAACAGCACAGCAATAATTTGTCCAATAGATGCTGCCTTTTTTGTTGCAGTGCGAAATCCGAATTTCTTCATTAATTTACTTCTTAAAATTCGTCCTCCATCAAGAGGCAGAGCTGGTAACAAATTTATCATTGCCATACCGGCATTTGCTTGAATTAAGAAACTAAACCACTCTGGATCAACAGAATAATATCGATTCACCAACCAGATAACACCAAGTAGAATCAAATTGCTTGCCGGCCCGGCTGCCGCTACCACAGCTTCTATCGATGGTTCTAACTGCAGTAAATCATCAATGCGTGCCACTCCCCCAAAAGGAAGTAATTCTATCTCCGATACGCGTAAACCATAATAGACTGCTGTTAAAGTGTGAGCAGTTTCATGCCAAAGAACCAGCGAAAATACTAACAACATAGGTACAATCCTACCAAAAAGTGCAGTCAACAATAATAACAGCACAAAAAAGGGATTGACAATTAAAGCAACCCCTAGAAAGCTGCCAATTCGCATACACTCACCATCCTGTTGCAATGCGAGGTAAACCCTGAATCAGCTCGGTAAAATCAAAACCTTCTATTTTTAAACGTACTTGATTATATGGTTTAACCAAAAATTCGGTACTAAAATCGGTTGTAAGCACAAATTCCAAATAGCTGACTATTTTGCTGCTTATCGGTAACCCTATCTGACTGATGAATCCAACTATAAGAAATATAATCAGTGCCAGTGATATGCTTTTTGACATATTAAAAGACATTTTTTCACCTCCTGACTTTTCTTCTTACTAGCAATATATTATCAGGAGGAGTAAATCATAACTAAAAAACCTCTTCCAAATAGGAAAAGGTTTCAAATCAAATTCTACGTTTCACACTTTTTACCGGAATGTTAGCTACTAATGCTACGGATTCATCAGAACTATCTAGGTTTACTTCTAAGGACTGTTCGTCAATTTCCATATACTTAGATAAAACTTCTACAATATCTTCCTTCAATTTTTCCAAAAGACCTGGTGAGAGTAAAGCCCTATCTTGTACTAAAACCAAACGCAACCGTTCCTTAGCCATATCTTTACTATCTTTACTATGATCACCGCTGCCTAACAATCTTGCTAACCACTCTAACACGGCCAACCCTCCTTTAGCTTTTGCCTCCTATACCAATCAAACGCATAAATCTCTGGACCATCGAATTATTCTCCAAATGCATAAAAGGAACTTCAACTCCCTCAAGCCGCCTAACTATATTACGAAACGCTTGACCTGATTGAGAACGCTTATCCAAAACTGCAGGCTCACCACGATTAGTCGATACAATAATACTTTCATCATCAGGAACAACACCCAATAATCTAATCGCCAGAATATCGATCATATCTTCAGTGTTCATCATATCTCCTTTACGTACCATATCAGGTCGGAGACGATTAATCACAAGATAAGGGTCATATAGTTCCTGAGCTTCCAATAGCCCCACAATCCGGTCAGCGTCCCTAACTGCCGATACCTCAGGAGTAGTAACAACAATTGCCATATCTGCTCCGGATGTCGCATTCTTAAACCCTTGTTCAATTCCAGCCGGACAATCTATTATTACATAATCAAAATCCTGTTTTAATTCAGTTATCAGTTTTCCCATCTGATCAGGATTAACTGCATCCTTTTCTCTGGTCTGTGCTGCCGGAAGTAAATATAATGTATCAAATCGTTTGTCTTTAATCATCGCCTGTCTTACACGACAATAACCTTCGACAACATCAATTAAATCGTATACTATCCGGTTTTCTAAACCCATAACCACATCTAGGTTACGTAATCCGATATCAGCATCTACTAAACATACTTTTTTTCCTATCTGAGCAAGACCAGTTCCTATATTGGCAGCTGCTGTTGTCTTGCCTACCCCACCTTTACCGCTAGTAATTACAATAGCCTTTCCCATATCTTTACCTCCCCCTAATTACAATCAACTATAAGCAGAAATTTGAATAATGTTTTCGCTGACTCGAGCCATTTCCGGACCAAGCGGCTTAGGCAGTTTCTCATCTGGGGAGCGGGAAATATAATTGGCGATTCTTAACTGCGTTGGCTCCAATCGGAAAGCAAACACCGATGCTGAAACATTACCATTACATCCAGCATGAGCAACCCCACGCAGTGAACCTAATACAAGTATATCTCCGCTGCATACTACTTCAGCACCTGGATTTACATCGCCTAGAATTACAATATTTCCATCATACTTAATTTTCTGCCCAGAACGTATCGTACGGCGTAATAACAAAGTATCTTCTTCCTCTTCTTCTAAATGCTTTTCACGCTGATGCTCCTCAATACCATCAACTCTTACCGGAGGTTCCTGAATTACCATGCCAAATTCTCTCACAGTTCTTTCCAATTGATGTTTCTCTTCCGGTTCCAATTCACGATTATCTGCTGTTACATGAACTGCTGCACCTTCAAAAAACTGTTCGGCAGAAGCCAAACGTACTTTTAATTGAGTTAAAACCTCATTAAATTCCATTTCTCCCGGAATTGAAATTGACAGCCCGTTTTTATTACCCTTTATGATGCAAGCTTCCTTGCTCATCTATATACTCTCCTTAATAACGATCATTACCTCTATTTACCATTCGATTCTATTCCGATAATTCCTGCATATCAAGGCCAAAATACGCATCAAAAACCTTGCGTGCAATAGGTGCCGCACTAGATGCTCCTCCTATACCATGTTCTACTATTACTACTACCACCAATTCCGGATCCTCAACCGGAGCAAAAGCTGCAAATAGACCATGGGCTTCTTGATTTGGAATTTCATAGCTTCCTGTCTTGCCTGCGATAGAAATTGGAAAGTCGGCAAAAACTCTGCGTGCTGTTCCACGAGGGTGAGTAATTACAGCTTGCATTCCTTGAATAACTGATTCCCAAGTCTCATCTGCCACATCTAATTGCTTGACAGGAATTTTACTAAACTGTTCTACAACATTACCTTCAGGATCTAAAATCTGCTTAACTATCGTCGGTTGGTAAATCGTGCCGCGATTGGCTATGGCACCATAAGCGGCGGCCAACTGTATGGGCGTAACGGTTACAAAACCCTGCCCAATGGAAATCTGCTCTGTATCTGTCGGATACCAAGCTTGATCAGATGGAGAATATCCGCTAAAATACTGTTTCTTCCAGTCTCGATCCGGAACTAGTCCAGACGCTTCTTCAGAGATGCCAATAATTCCAGTTTGAGAACCAAACCCAAATTCCCTCAGCCAAACCGATATGCGATCAATTCCTACGTCGGTACCGAATTTAGCAAAATAATGATTGCTGGACATAGCCAAAGCATCAGTCAAATTAATAGGCCCAAAAGGAGCTCCGCCTTGAGCAACTATCCAGTCACGCACTCCATATTGGCTTGTACCGGTTGCATTAAACACTTGCTCCGCTTTAACAGCATTTTCTTCAAGCATTGCTACAGCAATAAACGGTTTAAATGCTGAACCCGGCCCGTATTGACCTTGGACAGCACGATTAAACAAAGGTAAGTCCTTATTTTTTACCAAAGCATTATAATAGCTGTTTCTTTCACTGGGATCCAATAAACGAGCTGCGTCATAATCCGGTATGCTGACCATAACCAAAACTTCACCGTTTTTAGGGTTTAGTGCTACAACTACACCATTATATAATTTCTCTTCTTCCTCATCTCCTAAGCTTTTTGTATGCGATATAAAAGCCTCTTTCGCCACCGACTGAAGCTCTTTATCTATAGTCATAATAATATTGTGACCAGGCACAGCTTCCACATAACTAACTGTTTGAATAGGCCTTGATAGAGCATTTACTTCAACAGTTATTGAACCGGGTATACCCCGCAACTGGTTTTCATATATACCCTCAATCCCTACTTTTCCCACTAAATCGGAACTTCCGTATGACATACCGTACTCCATTAATTCTTTCTCACTAATTAACCCTAAATAACCGATTAAATGACTGGCCAAACCGTCATGGCAGTAATCACGAACCCATTCTTCTTCAATAAACACTCCAGGTAAATAAACTCTATTTTCTTCAATTGCCACAACAGTACTAGGAGATACATCGCGCATAATTCTTACCGGCTCATATAAACTTCGTCTACCTTTTTCGATTGCCGCCGTTAATTCATCGCTTGTTAAATCAAAAATTTCACTTAAAAAATCAAATACTTCCTGTGAATTCCGAGGAATCCCCCCCGGTACCAAAGATACTGTAAACGCTGGGCGGCTGCGAATTAACTCAATCCCATTGCGATCCATGATCACTCCTCGAGTGGGCATAACTCTTATGCGGCGCATTCGATTACCTTCAGCTAATCTGGCATAATAATCACCGCGGCGAATTTGAAGATTCCACAGCCTACCGACTAATATTAATGCAGTAACAACAGCAAGTATATAAAACGTTCGCAAGCGCTGTTCCATTTGTTTATTACCCAAAATTAAAGTTTCACCTCGCTCGCTTAACCAATTCATCCCAATAAAATATTTTCTCGTTCAAATAATATAATCTTAAATACAGCAGCAGGCCTAAAAGACCATTATATAATAGCAAAGGTAATATAATACTTTCACAAACCACAACCAGAGATACACTTCTACCAAATAACTGCATTCCCAATGCATATAAAATCTGATCAGCTGCGGTTGCCAAAACAACACTAATAAATGGAATAACATAATTTTCCTTGTAAAAACGCAGGGATACTAACCCGACAACTGTTCCGATAATCATCTTTGTTAAAGCATTGAGGCCAATCATTTCACCTAATAGAAGATCAGCACCCAATCCTGCAAAAAATCCAAATTTAGCTCCAAAGGCAGGCCCATTAATTAAGCTGAACAATACCACTAACACTAAGATTAAGTCGGGAACTACAATTAAAAAAGACCATGTAGTAAAAAAGGTTGTTTGAATAATTAGTGCAAGAATGACTATTGCAGTATAAATCAACACTTTCATTCTCTTGCTCCTATTCTGATTCACATAATACACAAAAAACATATTCAAGCCTGCTAAAATCCACAAAAGGTTCCACATAAGCAGTAAAAGACAACTGATAACGGCCGGGAATTATTTCAGCGACTCGCCCAATGGGCATCCCCTTTGGGAAATATTGAGATAATCCGGAAGTAACCAAAACATCTCCAACTTTAAGTTCTGCATCTTTAGATAAAGGTTTTGCAAGTAAAAAGCCGGAATAACTAGGATCCCCTTCGACTAAAACTAAATCACCTGTATCCTGTACCATTGCCCCTATAGCACTGCGGGAATCGGTACACAAAATAATCGTGGCAGTACGAGCTGATACAGTATGAACCGTTCCCACAATTCCTAATCCGGTCATTACTGCCATACCCTGACATACCCCATGATTACGTCCATGATTAATGGTAACAGTACTTAACAAATTATTAGGCGATCGACCTATTACTTCCGAAACTAAGATTGAATGCTCTTCATTTTCCTTAAAGTCAAGAGCTTCGCGCAGCCAAATGTTTTCGCGTTCATATTCTGCCATTTTGTATAATTTCTGCTTTAAAGCAAGAACTTGTTCTTTAAGCTGTTCATTCTCTTTTTGTAAGCTACCGATATTAGCCACAGAGCTAAACAGTGAAATAACTGAACGGTTAAGACGAGATAATGCTGTCTGCATAGGAGAAAATATGTCGTGTACCAACTGCTCAAAGCGAGTTAATTGTGTTCTTGGGTGAGAGGTGAGGTGGATGCTTCCAGTAATTAGTATAATGACGATTAAGATAACGATGATTTTGGCTTTTTTCATAAATTGCGACGACACACCACTCACCTCCAGTTCGCAAGTTCGGGTTCGAGAGTATTATTTTGGTCCTACCATAATCCTTTGTAAGTATTCAAAATGATCTAAAGCTAATC